>CAUQAL010000005.1:0-44892 GCA_963515985.1 uncultured Granulicatella sp. | reverse complement strand
GAATCATTGAAAAACAAATTCCGATTCATTTAGATTCATCATTTGGCTGGGGAGAGGAGCCAATCTTCCAACGTAAGGGAAAAGAGTTAGGAGTTATTATTCCTTTTGTAGAAAGAAAATCGAGTGAAAGAAAATTCGTGAAGTTTATTGTATCTTTTGAAGAAGGTACTGTGAAAGATGTGGGAGAATTAACACTTGAAAAAGATGGTTTAATCTTCAATGCAGCATTTGGGAATCGTTCTTATAATCCAGAAACAATTGTGTTTAATGTACTTCCTATAAAAGAAGGGGGAAAATCTTCTGAAAAACCTGTGGAAGAAGAGTATTATCAATATGATTTATTTACCAATGCATTCCGCAAGTTGGATATTAGTTCACTAAATAATGCAGCGAACTTCTACATTTCAGGGTCTCAAATTTATGCAGTAGAAACGGCTCATCCAAGAGTAAGTGGTAGAAAATCAGGAAGAGACCATGCGGTTGAACGTCCGGAATATATTGCAACGAAAGACCGTCAAGCAGAGTTAGAAACAGTTTATCGTGTTACAGCAGACTTATCTTTAGAAAAAATTGGCACACTTCAACGTGATCCATATTCTTCAGAAGAAGTGCTAAACAAAGATACATTAGTTTATGTCGGACTTGATCAAGGACAAGATGCACTTCGTGTATTTGATTTGAATAAAAAAGAAGAAGTTTTCTCAGCGAAAATTACACCAAAGGCAGATGCGAAGTTATATTTCCAAAGAAAACGTGAATATGTGATTTACTAAAAGATTGTAAATATAGTACAATAAAAGTAATAAATAGGGCGGTTGTCCAAGAAGGAAGACGGTGCGAGTCCGGCCCACTATTTATTGAAGGCACTCCGTATGGGGTGCCTTTTTTCATGGGTTAGTGGAAGGTTTAAAAGTTTACGGGGGTAAAGTTGAAATTATTTATCATAATGAATATGTCTGATGTGCGTTTGTTTACTGTTTGATTTGAGGGAGTAATCTCCTACCCAACCGTTTTTAGAGTCTGATTGAACAGGTATTACTAGATTAGTTGGAACAGATGGTTCTGTTGCTTTTGAGATTACTTTTCATAATATGATTAATTTGTTATGTTTTTATCGAACTTCTTGCTATTCAAAGTAAATATTGTATAATTAGCTTGTTAATAGTTTTGAAGAGGAAATCTCAAGAAGTAATTAATGATCAAAATTTAGTAATAGTATTAAAAAGAATTTTTGTTTAGCTAAAATCTATATCTGATAAATAATATATATTTGAAAGTATGAATAGATTTTTAGTGAAGGAATTAAACAGCTCGGAGTTGCTTAATTCCTTTTTTCTTAGTAATGGCTTTGTTTGATTGATATTTATAATAAAAATGGAAAAGAGGATTTTTTATGGCGGAATCAGAAAACAACATTGTAAATGAAGAAGTAGTAATGGAAGAAAAAGAAAAGGACACAGATACAACTTTTGAATCTAATACTTCATTTGATGGAAATCAATTATTGCAAAAAGCACAAGAGATATTTCAAAAAAAGAAAAAAGAAGTAATTGGAGCTTTAGTAATTCTTGCAGTGGCTCTTGTAGCATATTTTGGATACAGTTATTACCATTCACTTCCAAAAAGTATCATAAATGAAGTGAAAGTAGATTTTACCGGATATGATGAATCTGGTAATTTAATATATAATAGTGAAGAAATTGCATCTTTAGTAGAAGAAGCAGTTTATAAAAAAGTAGGACTTGATAAAGATCAAGCTAAGGCATTAACGAAAGATGATCCTGTAGCTTATTCTATGCTTGCACAAGATAGAAAATTATCATTTAAGTTAATGAAAGCTGAATCTATGCTTAAGACTATCCATTATGAATTTAATAAAACAAATAATCTAAAAAATGGAGAAGAAGTTACATTTACAATTACAACTAGTTCAAAAAAATCTCCAATTAAAGCAGAAAAGAAAACTTTTAAAGTTCAAAATTTAAAAGAATATGAAAAAGTTTCTGCAGAAAACTTGTTAAAAGAAGTGACTGTCACTTTCTCTGGATTTAATGGATATGGTACAGTTACGTTTGGGAATAGTATTAAAAATTATTTCCAATTAAATTCAAGCAATAGTTATTCTAATTTAAAAAATGGGGATAAAATCACTTTAACCGTAAATGAAAGTTATATTAAAACTTTAAAAGAAAGTGGAAAAATTGTTGATAACAAAAATGTAGACATTACAGTTTCTGGATTAAAAGAAATAAAAGATATTAAGAATTTTGAAGATTTAATCAAGAAAAATGACGATTATGTTAAATCAGAACATAAAAATGATTCTTATGATACTTATACAATAGAATCTCAAGGAAGTTATATGAGAATCAATGTAAATAATCACGAAAATGGAAGTATTTCTTTAGTTACTATTTATAAAGTAACAAAAACTGATAGTAAGGATAATAAATCTGTGCATTATAAATACTACGGTTACTCAGCATATCTATTAAAAGATGGTAATTTAGATATAGACACAGCTTCTAAAATCTCAGATCGTTGGGGAACTAAAGATTTAGAAGGATTACGAGCTCAACTATCTTCGGATGGATATAAAGTTTATGAAGGTAAAAAAGAGTAGTTTAGGTTGACGACTCGTTTAAGTTACGATAATAAATTTGGTTAATAGCGTTCATGAAATATTTATAAAAACAACTATAACAACCTTAAGGATAGAAAAAGGAGAAATGCAATATGGCAAAGGTAAACTATGAAGGCCCAGAACAATTTAGACCATTAGGTGCGTGGGAATATTTTGGATATTCCATTCTTTATAGTATTCCACTAATAGGGTTTATTATGATGATTATTTTTAGTTTTAACGATTCAAATATCAATCGCCGAAACTTTTCAAGATCATTCTTTTGTGGATTTGTTGTGTTTATCGCTGTAATCGCGTTATTTGGTGCTACAGGATTTTTTACACATTTAACCAATAAATAATTTTAAAAATCTAACGAACAAAAAAGAGCATTCCTTTTGGGATGCTCTATTTTTCTTGTAAATGTGGACTTGGTAATAGTCGGTTGACAATCATCGCAATCACTGCTCCAATTAATGTATCTAATACCCGCTGAATCGCATATTCTACATTTACTGCAGCTTCAATCGTATAAAAAATCACTAAGAAAGTCGCTGACGAATTAATGACAGCCGTTTTATTGAATCGATTACAAAATAAAATTAATAAAATAATTCCAAAAGGAACTAATAGTAAGTCTGTGTAATCTGGAAGAGTAAAATGTTGATACATTTGAAGAAGGATAATGGCTAATACCCCACCTGACATGTTTCCAAAGAAACGAGCAATGCCAAACTTCCAAGTTTGTTTATGGTCTGTTCTTAAACTAAATACTGCCGATAACACAGCTAACATTGGAGAACCACGATGTAGCACCTTGAAAAGTACAATACAGATAAAAGCTGATACAGCTGTTTTGAAAGTTCTAAGTCCAATGTGGAAAGGGTTTTGTTGTTGATTAGGCACACTTTCACCTCGTTGTTTAAAATTCTTGAATATCATATCATAAAATGCATGAAGCGACAATGAAGGAGATTTAAAATGTCACAATGAACTTGTTCTTGTGTGAGAGATTAAATTTCATAAAAAAACATGGAAATTTCAAGCGTAAAATTAAGGTTTATGATAAAATTAGAGGTATGTATAGAAAGTGGTGTTGCTGTGGGAAGACGAAAATCAATCAAATGGAAATCACATATGAAATGGGGCTTTAAAAGATTAACGCTAGGAGTTGTTTTAGTGTTGATTGCCATTTGTAGTGTCATTATTATGGGAACTTTACAATTTCAAGAAACTAGGAAAGATCCTACAGAAATCGTTCATCAACAATTTATTCAAAATCTTGTACCTTCTTCTCAAAAAGCCTATCAAATGTACCAAGTTTTGCCAAGTATTAGTTTAGCGCAAGCGATATTGGAGTCTGATTGGGGAGAAAGTGGACTGTCACAACATTATTATAATTTATATGGAGTCAAAGCAGGAGCTGCTGAGCCGAGTGTTCAATTAGAAACGAGTGAATATATTGATGGAAAATGGATTACGATTATGGCGCCTTTTCGAGTTTATAATAGTTGGGCGGAATCAGTAGAAGCCCATGCAAAGTTATTAACCTATGGAGTAGATTGGAATCCCAAATTATATGAACCAGTTTTAAAGGCTAAAAATTATAAAGAAGCAGCACATGCTCTTCAAAAAGCAGGGTATGCAACAGATCCAACTTATGCACAAAAAATTATTCATGTTATTGAAACCTATCATTTAGCGCAATATGACCAACTTCAAGAAAAATCTGTAAAGGAGTAGAGCACGTATGAGTCAATTATTACCAGGAAGTAGTATTGGAATTATTGGTGGAGATCCACAAATTTCTTCAATTGTATTAATGGCAAAACGATTAGGGTATCGTATTCATCATTTTCGAGAAGAGGACGAAGCTAAGATTTTACTTGCAGATAAAGAAGTGATTGGTCGTTATCAGGATAGACAGGCATTATTTCATTTTGCAATGCATGTAGATACGGTATATATTTTAACGAATGCTATTGAAATTGATACAATTGTAGCACTAAGTGGTAAAAGCCGTTATTATCAATCATTTGAACTAGCAGAAATTTCTCAAAATCGTATGGTTGAAAAATTATTTTTAGAAGAACATGCCATTAATGTAGCTCCTTATGGAATGATTACAAGTATTGGAGAACTTCCAAGTTTATTATCAAGTATAGGGTTTCCTGCTATGTTAGAAACGAATCGTTTCCATAAAAATTATAAGGGAATAATGCTATATGATCATGATATGGACGATCAAGTATTCCAATTAGTAGAGGAACAATCTTGTATGGTCACAGCTTTTGTTCCTGCGCAACGTCATTTTAGTATCACCATTCTTCGTGATTATGAAGATCATATTACAATATTGCCGATTACAGAAGATATTTATGTAGATGGAATATTAAAATATTCGATTGCATCAAAACGGATGAATCCTGAATGGGTCGGAGAATTAAGAACGATTGCTTCTAAAATGATGCGTTCTATTTCGGGGTCGACTTTAGTATCGATTCAAGTTGTCATGGCAAAAAATGGTATTTTTTATGTTACAAAGGTAGATCAAATTCCATTGATTCAACATCAATTTAGTAGTAAACAGATGGCACATTCGTTTAGTGAAGTGTTATTACGGTTATCGACTGGATTAGGGGTGTTGGAATGCAGTTTAGTAGAAGAAGCATTAATTGTTCCGATTTATCCAGAAATGCTAGAAAAGGCGCATGTTTTAACAATTTTAAAACCACACTGGGAATTTGAATATTTCCAAGTAGAATGCGGGAACCTCCAAGAAGCAGTTGGAGCGATTCGATTAACAGGAGCTTCTAGTGTGGATTTAGTCAATGAATTAGAATTAAGTGGATTACATGATTAAGATTATATAAGAGAAGAAAGGATGACTTTGTGAGTATTTCAGCGAAATTACTAGAAGGAATGAATGAACGTCAAAAAGAGGCAGTTCAATATACTCAAGGGCCATTGCTGATTATGGCAGGGGCTGGAAGTGGGAAAACGAGAGTATTAACGCATCGTATGGCGTATATTTTAGCAGAAGAAGAGGTTCATCCTTGGAATATTTTAGCGATTACCTTTACGAATAAAGCAGCACGTGAAATGAAAGAGCGAGTGAGTCAGTTAGTTGGCCCGCAGGCTGAAGAAATGTGGGTATCTACTTTCCATTCCATGTGTGTGCGTATTTTAAGAAGAGATATCGAATTATTAGGTTATCAACGTTCTTTTACGATTTGTGACCCAAGCGAACAACAAACGGCAATGAAGCGAATTTTAAAGAAATTAGATATTGATAGCGAAAAGTATGATTATCGCATGATTTTAAATCGAATTAGCCAAGCTAAAAATGATTTAGAAGATGTGGAAGAATTTAATAAGAAATATACGGGATATGTAGAACAGATTATTGGAAAATGTTACCGTGAATATCAAAAAGAATTAGCAAAAAGTATGACATTGGACTTTGATGATTTAATTATGTTGACGGTACAGCTATTCCAAAAACATCCCGAAACATTGCACTATTATCAACAAAAATTCCAATATATTCATGTGGATGAGTACCAAGATACGAACCATGCACAATATCACTTAGTAACGATGTTAGCGAAGAAATTCAAAAATATTTGTGTTGTTGGGGATGCAGACCAAAGTATTTATGGTTGGCGTGGTGCTGATATGAGTAATATTTTAGAATTTGAAAAAGATTATCAAAATGCAAAAGTTGTTTTATTAGAACAAAATTATCGTTCTACGAAAACAATTTTACAGGCAGCCAATCATGTTATTGAAAATAATGTTAATCGTAAAGTGAAGAAACTATGGACTGAAAATGAAGATGGACAACCCATTACGTATTACCGTGCTCAATCGGAGCAAGATGAGGGACGTTATGTATTGTCACAAATTCAAAGTTTATTAAGAGATGGCTATCATTATGATGATTTTGCCATTTTGTATCGTACAAATGCTCAATCACGTGTCATGGAAGAAAATTTACTAAAATCAAATATCCCATTTCGTTTAGTAGGTGGGCAACGATTCTTCGAAAGATTAGAAATTAAAGATTTACTAGCGTATTTACGTTTAATTGTAAATCCTCAAGATGATTTAAGTTTTAGAAGAATTGTCAATAGTCCAAAACGAGGAATAGGGACAACTTCTTTAGCGAAGTTGTCAGATTTTGCTACGTTATATCAATTCTCATTATTAGAAGCAAGTTTGGAAACAACATTATCGCCTCTATCTGGAAAAGCAGCAAAGGCTTTAGAAAAATTTGCCATAACGATTGAAGAATTAAGAAAAATGCAAGAGTTTCTATCCATTAGTGAATTTGTAGAGCAAGTGATTGAAAAAACAGGGTATCTTGCTGCTTTAGAACAACAACATACAATGGAAGCTGATGCGAGAATTGAAAATATTCAAGAGTTTATCTCGGTGGCAAAACAATTCGAACAAGATCGTTTAGAAGAAGAGTCGGAAGATTCTCCATTATTACAATTTTTAACAGATTTATCTTTAGTTTCTGATGCAGATAGTGATGATGGAGATGGTCGTATGGTGACATTGATGACCCTTCATGCTGCTAAAGGATTAGAGTTTCCAGTTGTATTTATTATTGGATTAGAAGAAGGAATTTTCCCAAGTTTAAGAAGTATTATGGAGCATGACGATGATGTGGAAGAAGAACGTCGTCTAGCGTATGTAGGAATTACTCGTGCAGAACAAAAATTATTTTTAACAAATGCATACTCCAGATTATTATATGGACGTACACAAACAAATCGTCCATCGAGATTTGTATTAGAAATTGGTGAAGACTTATTTGATTCAAAACAACAGCAATCCTACAATTATACAAGTAGAGAATCTTCTCCATTTACTTCAAAAACTTCGTCTTCGGGTTCATTATTTGACAAATATAGAGCGAAATCTCAGGCAACTGCGTATCAACCAAAAGCAGTGCAGCCTTCTAGCATCCAACCAGTACGTAAACAAGCAGTTGCTGCCAATGATGAATCGGTATGGAAAGTGGGCGACAAGGTGATGCATAAAAAATGGAACGTCGGTACAGTCGTTAAAGTAACAGGTGAAGGTACGAATCAAGAAATTGATGTGGCTTTTGCTGGAATGGGTATTAAACGATTATTGGCAAGTTTTGCCCCAATTGAAAGAATAGAGGAGTCGTAAATGGATACTTCAATAGAACAAAAAATCCAACAATTAAGAGAACAATTAAATCGTTGGAGTCATGAATATTATGTTCAAGATCGTCCAACAGTTACGGATCATGAGTATGATGAAACATATCATGAACTAGTACGACTAGAAACGGAGTATCCACAATTGATTACTCCAGATTCTCCAACTCAACGTGTTGGTGGTGTTGTGTTAGACAGTTTTGAAAAAGTAACCCATCAAATTCCAATGTTGAGTTTATCAAATGCTTTTTCAAAAGAAGATTTACAAGCATTCGATGATCGTATTAAAAAATTAACGAATCGTACGATTGACTATGTATGCGAATTAAAAATTGACGGTTTATCTGTAGCGTTGACTTATCAAGAGGGGAAATTAGTGCTAGGAGCTACAAGAGGAGATGGTGTAATAGGGGAAGATATTACACATAATATTAGAACCGTAAAATCCGTTCCTCTTTCATTAGAACAACCATGGTCGATTGAAGTTCGTGGGGAATGTTATATGCCAAAAAAATCATTCCAACAATTGAATCAATCAAGGGAAGAAGAAGGTTTAGAAGTATTTGCCAATCCTAGAAATGCAGCTGCAGGAAGTTTAAGACAATTAGATTCTAAAGTGGCAGCTAGTCGAAATTTAGCGGTATTTCTATATCAAAGTCCTAGTATAGAAGCTTTAGAAGTAACTTCTCAAATGGAATTACTAGAAAAGATGCAAGCGTTAGGATTTGTCACGAATCAAGAAAGTGTACTTTGTCATTCGATTGATGAAGTATGGGCATTTATTGAAAAAATGACAGTGGAAAGAAATCATTTACCTTATGAAATTGACGGAATTGTGATTAAGGTCAATGACTTTAAAGCGCAAGAAGAAATAGGGTTCACCGTAAAAGCTCCAAAATGGGCAATTGCTTATAAATTCCCTGCCGAAGAAGCACAAACGATTGTGCGAGATATTGAATGGACAGTGGGGCGTACAGGAGTAGTGACGCCAACAGCTGTGATGGATGCGGTCTTTCTTGCAGGAACTACTGTGAAACGTGCCAGCTTACATAATGTGGATTTAATTCGAGAAAGAGATATTCGAATTGGAGATACGGTTGTCGTTCATAAAGCGGGGGATATTATTCCTGAAGTGACTCGGGTCATTTTAGAAAAACGTCCAGAAGGAATAGAACCGTATGAGTTTCCTAAAGAATGCCCGTCTTGCTCGAATCCACTCGTGCATTTAGAAGAAGAGGTAGCTTTAAGATGTATGAATCCAAAATGTCCTGCTCTTCTAAAGGAAGGCTTAACTCATTTTGTATCTCGGGATGCAATGAATATGTCTGGAGTAGGAACGAGAATTATTCATCAATTATTTGAAAGTGGATTGGTTCAAGATGTAGCAGATTTATATCACTTAACAATGGAGCAATTAGTAACACTTGATAAAATTCAAGAAAAATCTGCACAGAAAATCTTACAGGCCATTGAAACGAGTAAACAAAATTCATTAGAGCGTTTATTAACGGGTCTAGGTATTCGAAATGTCGGATCAAAAGCGGCAAAAGATTTAGCGATGCATTTTGAAACAATGGAAAATATTCAAAAAGCGACTGTGGAAGAATTGGTTGCGATTGAAGGATTAGGAGAAGTCATTGCGCATAGTCTTTTGGCGTATTTTAACCAAGAAACCGTTCAAGAAATGTTAGAAGAATTAAAAACAGCGGGCGTGAATATGCGTTATTTAGGAAAAGCAAAAGCAGTCGTCTCAGAAGATTCACTATTAGCTGGGAAAACAGTCGTCTTAACAGGAACGTTAGAACAGATGACACGACAAGAAGCCAAAGAAGCGATTGAATCTTTAGGTGGTAAAGTGACAAGTTCTGTTTCTAAAAAAACAGACCTAGTCATTGCTGGAGCGCAAGCAGGAAGTAAATTGACTAAAGCGGAATCTCTAGGAATTTTAGTATGGGATGAAGAACAATTTAGAACAATCATCGAAGGAAAGGAATAGTTATGAAGAAAAAAATCATCACTTTTGCTAGTCTAACAGCGATGTTATTAGCAGGGTGTGCAAATATTAATCAAGCAACTCAAAAAAATGTTGAAACGGAATCTTCTCGTGCAAAAGTGGCTCAACCAACGACGAACCAACTTTCGAATCAATTCTATCGAGCGTTAATTATGGATGGGAAGTATCAGGTCAGTAAGACTCGTGGAGCAACATTAAGTTTAAATACTGGATTCAACTTAAGAAATTTTGAATCAGGATTAATTGAATTATCACGTGCAGTTTTTCCAACGAATCAATATTTCTTTAGAGAAGGACAAGTTATTGATTCTACTACTACGAATCAATGGGTCGCTCGTAAATCTGAAAAAAATCCAGATGGGTTAAATCCAGAAGATAATGGTGAAACAGATGCAAGTAAGAGAAACCCATATTATTTAGCTCAAATTTTAGAACAAGATTTTATGATTCAAACAGAAAACAATTATGAATTAGGTGGAATTAGTATTGGTCTTGCGATGAATTCAGTGGATTATTACACTGCGGGAGATAAAGATGCAGAGCAAGAAATTTCTAATGAAGAAATGTTGAAACAAGCAAAATCAATTGCTAATACAGTATTAACTCGTTTACGTCAAAATGATGCATTAAAGACAGTGCCGATTGTGTTTGGAATCTTTAAGCAAGCTCCTAAAGACGATATCGGTGGAGGAGTTTATATTTTAGAAGCTACTTCAGTAGAAGGAACTGAAATTACAAATTGGACAAATATGAATCAAAAAATAGTGGTACTACCATTAGTTGATGGAAATCCAACAGAAGAATCATCAGCATTTGAAAACTTTAGAACAGAAGTTCAAAACTTCTTCCCGAATTTATCAGGAGTAACCGCAAAAGTTTATTATCAAGAAAATGCTCCTAAAAAAATGGTTGTTAATATTATGACTCAATTTTATGGGGAATCAGAAATTATTGCTTTAGCACAACATGTAACAGATGTTGCGAATAAATTTTTACCAAAAACAACACCAGTAGAAGTTCGTATTTCATCGATTAATGGAATGGAAGCATTCTTACTACAAGATACTACTCAAGGTGTATTTACGTATCACGTTTTTGATTAAAGATTGACATAAAAGGTACGTGCCTTTTACAATAGAAAAGAAAGAAAAGTAGAAAGTGAGGAACAGTTATGGCAATTGAAGAATCAGAAGTACGTCACGTTGCAAAATTGGCGAAATTATCATTTGCAGATCATGAAATTTTACATTTCACAGAGCAAATGAGTGATATCATCGATATGGTAGAACAATTAAAAGAAGTGGATACAACAGGAGTAGAAGTTACGACTCATGGATATTCATTAGTGAATGTTTTACGTGAAGATGTGCCAGTAAAAGGAACAGATCGTGATTTATTAATGAGAAATGTAAAAACAAGCGAGGATGGATTTATCCAAGTCCCTGCAATTATGGGTGAAGGAGAGGAGTAAGACGCATGAGTTTGTTAGAAAATCAAACATTAGTAAGCTTGCATGAAGGTTTAGTTCAAAAGAAATTTACTTCTCAAGAATTAACAAGTGCAACATTTGAAAAAATTCAAGCAGTAGATGATAAAGTTGGAGCTTTCTTAGCGTTAAACGAAGAAGAAGCAATGGCTCAAGCGAAAGCTGCTGATGAAAAAGGTTATGATGCAGCTCTTTCTCTTCAAGGTTTACCAATCGGAATTAAAGATAATATTGTAACTCGTGATTTAATCACAACAGCTGCAAGTCGTATGTTGGAAGATTTCAATCCAATTTATGATGCGCACGTAATGGACTTGTTGAAAAAAACAGGTGCCGTGAATGTCGGAAAATTAAACATGGATGAATTTGCCATGGGTGGTTCGACAGAAAATTCTTATTTCAAGAAAACTAGAAACCCATGGGATTTAACAAAAGTTCCTGGAGGATCTTCAGGTGGTTCTGCAGCAGCAGTAGCAGCTGGGGAAGTATTAGCAACTTTAGGTTCTGATACAGGTGGTTCGATTCGTCAACCTGCAAGTTTTACAGGGATTGTCGGAATGAAACCAACTTATGGTCGTGTATCTCGTTATGGACTAATTGCCTTTGCATCAAGTTTAGACCAAATTGGACCATTAACTCGTACGGTTAAAGATAATGCATTAGTATTAGAAGCAATTAGTGGATATGATCACTGTGATTCTACAAGTGTGAATGTACCTGTTCCAAATTATTACCAACAAATTAATGGCAATATTAAAGGATTAAAGATTGCTTTACCAGTAGAATATTTAGGGGATGGAATTGATCCTGAAATTCGTAAAGCAGTTTTAAAAGCAGCTGAACAATATCGTGCGTTAGGAGCAACTGTAGAAGAAGTGAGCTTACCTCATTCTAAATACGGTATTCCTGCCTATTATATTATTGCTTCTTCAGAAGCATCTTCTAACTTACAACGTTTTGACGGAATTCGTTATGGACACCGTTCAGCTGAAGCGAAAACATTAGAAGATTTATATGTTATGAGTCGTACAGAAGGATTTGGTATGGAAGTAAAACGTCGTATTATGTTAGGAACATTCTCATTAAGTTCTGGGTACTATGATGCGTACTTCAAAAAAGCAGGACAAGTTCGTACATTAATTAAACAAGATTTTGCCAATGTCTTTGCTAACTATGATTTAATTTTAGGACCTGTAACGACTTCAACTGCTTATGGAATTGGGGAAAGAAATGATGATCCAATTGAAATGTATATGGCAGATTTATTAACAGTTCCTGTAAACTTAGCAGGACTTCCAGCGATTTCTGTACCTGCAGGATTCTCTAGCGAAGGATTACCAATTGGTATTCAATTAATCGGGAATTACTTCCAAGAACAAACAATTTATCAAGCGGCATTTGCATTTGAACAAGCAAATGACTATTACTTAAAACAAGCAAACGTATAAGGAGGAATATAAGATGAATTTTGAAACAATTATTGGGCTAGAAGTTCACGTAGAGTTAAAAACAGATTCAAAAATCTTCTCTCCTTCACCAGCTCATTTTGGAGCAGAGCCAAATACAAATACAACTGTTATTGACTGGGGATATCCAGGGGTACTTCCAGTTGTTAACAAACGTGCCATTGAATTTGGAATGCGTGCTGCATTAGCCTTAAACTGTGAAATTTCACAACATACTAAATTTGACCGTAAAAATTATTTCTACCCTGATAATCCAAAAGCGTATCAAATTTCTCAATTTGATTACCCAATCGGTCATGATGGATGGATTGATATTGAAGTAGAAGGAAAAACAAAACGTATCCGTATCGAGCGTGTTCACTTAGAAGAAGATGCTGGTAAAAATACTCACGGAACGGATGGTTTCTCATACGTAGACTTAAACCGTCAAGGAACTCCATTAATTGAGATTGTATCTGAAGCGGATATGCGTTCACCTGAAGAAGCCTATGCATATTTAGAAGCATTACGTCAAATTATTATGTTTACAGGCGTATCAGATGTGAAAATGGAAGAAGGCTCAATGCGTTGTGATGCGAATATTTCTTTACGTCCTTATGGCCAAGAAAAATTTGGTACAAAAACAGAGTTGAAAAACTTAAATTCATTTAATAATGTACGTAAAGGTTTAGCATTTGAAGAAGTGCGTCAAGCTCAAGTATTACGTAGCGGTGGAGTTATTGGTCAAGAAACAAGACGTTTTGATGAATCAAACGGACAAACAATTTTAATGCGTGTAAAAGAAGGGTCAAGTGACTACCGTTACTTCCCAGAACCAGACTTACCAAACTTAGAAATTTCAGATGAATGGGTAGAAGAAGTTCGTCAATCAATTCCTGAAATGCCAACCGTTCGTCGTGAACGTTATGTTCGTGAGTTTGGATTACCAGAATATGATGCAATGGTATTAACTTTATCAAAAGAAATGTCTGACTTCTTTGATGAAACAGTTGCAGCAGGTAGCGATCCAAAATTAGCTTCTAACTGGTTGATGGGAGATATTTCTGCTCACTTAAATAGTAAAAAGTTAGAGTTACATGATTTATTATTAACTCCACAAAGTTTAGCAGAAATGATTCAATTAATTGGGGATGGAACAATCAGCTCTAAATTAGCGAAGAAAGTATTCTTATTATTAGCTGAAGAAGGCGGAACTGCTCGTCAAGTTGTTGAAAAACATGGTATGATTCAATTAAGTGATCCATCACAATTATTACCAATTATTCAAGATGTGTTAGCTAATAACGCACAGTCTATTGAAGACTTCAAAAATGGTAAAGATCGTGCAGTTGGCTTCTTAGTAGGTCAAATTATGAAACAAACAAAAGGAAAAGCAAATCCTGGAATTGTAAACCAATTATTACAAGAAGAATTAGCAAAATATTAATAACTGAGAGAACTGAAGCGCAGTAGAAGAGGAGTTCCTGTGATACGTTCAGTTAAATAACCATTGGGGGTGAATAGAAAACGGAATTTCCGACTTCTTATTCACTCCTTCTCTCTTTTTCATAAAGAATGAATGGAGGTATTAAAATGATTCGAGTTCATACAAAAATCATTCAAGCTGGAGAAACTTTACAAACAAAATTAGAAGCACCGATTGAATCCATTGAATGGAAAGTTGAAAACGAACAATTAGCATTGTCATATCAAGAGAAAGAAACACAGACAAAAGTGGATTTACTTGTATCTGGTGGAGAAATTCAATTATTCCGAAAAGGCGAAGTAGCTAGTCAATTAATATTCCAACATCAAAAGAAAACAAAGGGTCGTTATCAATTAGCTCAAGGACAACAAATTTTATTTGAGATTCAAACGAAGAAAGTAGAAGTTTCATCGGATTGGAAACAAATTTCTTTTGAATACCAATTATCTCAACAAGGAGAAAATTTAGGAGAATTTACAGTAAATATGGAAATTCTTAAAGAAAACATTGTGCAATAGTAGCGTATTATAGCTTTTGTATGCTATACTGTTAAGGAATATGTGGAAAGGAAGTGTATCCTTTGGAATTAAAAGCACTGGATGGAATCAACAAAAACGAATTATCAATGGTTGAAGTAGCACATGCTATCTTAGAAGTGAAACAAGAAGTAATGGACTTTAATCAATTATTAGTAGAAGTTCAATCATATATGGAGTTAAGCGATGAGCAATTGGAAGCACGCATGGCTCGTTTTTATACAGATTTAAATATTGATGGAAGCTTCATTTCACTTGGAGAAAATCGTTGGGGCTTACGTTCATGGTATCCAATTGATTCAATTGACGAAGAAATTGTTTCATCAATGGATGATGAAGACTTGAAAAAACGTCGTAAAAAACGTAAAAAAGTTAATGCCTTTGGAACTGAAGAAGATCTTATCGATTATAATGATGATGATCCAGAAGATGAAGATGGCTTGTTAGAAGACGAAGATGATGATGTTATCGACTTAGACGATGATGTAGATGATGAAGAAGAAACAGAATTAGATGCATATCGTTCAGATTTAAGCGAATTAGGTGCTGACGAAGACTTAGATGAAGAAGTTAGTGCAGATGAAGATTTATCTATTATTAGTGATGATGAGTTAGATAGTGATTATGATGAAGAAGAGGATGAATTATAATCCTTTGTAATTTGTAAAAAGTTAGAAAGTGGGAGTGCGTTGCGCTCCTCTTTTTTATAGGAGGGAAAATTTTGAGAAGAATTTTATCATCATTTTTTGATGCGACTTTTCTAAAATTTATGTTAGTAGGAGTTGCTAATACGATTGTCGGAACTGCAGTGATGTTTTTTTGCTTCAATGTATTGGCATGGAGTTATTGGGTGTCGAGTGCATTGAATTATATTATTGGAAGTATGGTTAGTTATGGATTAAATAAACGATATACTTTCCAACAAAAAGGGCGTGACTGGCATACTGTATGGAAATTTATCGTGAATGTGTCCGTTTGTTATGTCCTTGCCTATGGATTCGCCAAGCCTCTTGTTACATGGATGCTTTCTGGAGTCACTACGAACATTCAAGGAAATGTTGCTTTATTGGTAGGGATGATTTTATTTGTTGGACTAAATTATATCGGGCAAAGATTTTGGGCATTCTCACCGAAAAAGATGTAAAATAATGACTTGCTCAGAAAAGAGTTAGTGGTTTAATTCTAGGAATCGTTATGGTAAAATAACACTATCTATAGATTTAAGGGGGATACTGCCAAATGGCGGAAGATAAGAAAACTTTTTATTTAACAACACCAATTTATTACCCAAGTGGACAATTACATATCGGACATGCATATACAACTGTAGCAAGTGATGCAATGATTCGTTATAAAAAATTACAAGGCTATGATGCATACTTTTTAACAGGAACAGATGAACATGGACAAAAAATTCAACAAAAAGCTCAAGAAGCAGGTGTGAGCGAGATTGAATTTGTCGATAATATTATTTTCGGTATTCAAGATTTATGGAAAAAACTAGATGTTTCGTACAATGACTTTATTCGTACGACTCAACCTCGTCATAAAAAATCTGTACAGAAAATTTTCCAAAAATTAATGGATAATGGTGATATTTATTTAGGAGAATATGAAGGTTGGTATTCTGTTAGTGATGAAGAATACTTTACAGAATCTCAATTAGTCGAAGTCTATCGTGATGCAGATGGAAAAATGATTGGAGGAGTGGCTCCGAGTGGTCATGAAGTTCAATTAGTGAAAGAAGAGTCTTATTTCTTCAGAATGAGTAAATATGCAGATCGTCTATTACAATACTATGAAGAACATCCAGAATTTATTCAACCAGAGTCTCGTAAAAATGAAATGATTAATAATTTCATTAAACCAGGTTTGGAAGATTTAGCCGTTTCTCGTACATCATTTGACTGGGGAATTCCAGTACCAAATGATCCAAAACATGTTATTTATGTATGGATTGATGCTTTATCAAACTATATTACAGCTTTAGGCTATGGAAGTGATGATGAGACATTATTCAATCGTTATTGGCCAGCAGATGTACATTTTATCGGAAAAGAAATCGTTCGTTTCCATACGATTTATTGGCCAATTATGTTAATGGCATTAGACTTACCATTACCGAAGAAAATTTTTGCACATGGTTGGTTATTAATGAAAGACGGTAAAATGTCTAAATCTAAAGGAAATGTTGTTGACCCTAACACATTAATTGAACGTTATGGTTTAGATGCTTTACGTTATTATTTATTACGTGAAGTACCATTTGGTTCAGACGGTATTTTCACACCAGAATCATTTGTAGAACGCATTAACTATGACTTAGCAAATGACTTAGGAAACTTATTAAACCGTACAGTAGCGATGATTAATAAATATTTTGACGGAACAATTCCAACTTATTCAGCTCCTGTTTCAAGCTTCGATTATGAATTAGTAGAAGCTTCAAAAGTAATGATTGAAGAAGTAGAAGCAGCGATGGAAGAAATGCAATTCTCAGTTGCATTATCTGCGATTTGGAAATTTGTTTCTCGTACAAATAAATATATTGATGAAACAACTCCATGGGCAGCTGTAAAAGATGAAGCTCGTCAAGAAGAATTAGCTCGTACGATGAGTTATTTAGCAGAAAGCTTACGTATTATTGCGGTGGCTTTACAACCATTCTTAACACAAACGCCAGGAGAAATCTTAGCACAATTAGGAATTCAAGACGAAGCTTTACGTGACTATCCTTCGCTTCATACATTTGGAGTGATTCCAGCAGGTACAACAGTTGTTGAAAAAGGACAACCAATTTTCCCACGTTTAGATATGGAAGAAGAAGTTGCTTATATTCAAGGGAAAATGGGTGGAACTGTTAAAGAAGAAGTCGCAACAGAATGGGATCCAGAAGAAGTTGAATTAACAACTGAAAAGGAATCCATCAAATATGATGACTTTGATAAGTTGGAATTAAAAGTCGCAGAAGTCATTGACTGTAAACCAGTGGAAGGTGCAGATAAATTATTACAATTCCGATTAGATGCAGGAGATGCTGGCGGACATCGTCAAATTTTATCTGGTATCGCTCAATGGTATCCAAATCCAGAAGAGTTTATCGGTAAAAAAGTAGTGATTGTGGCAAACTTAAAACCACGTAAGATGAGAGGACAAATTAGTCAAGGAATGATCTTATCGGCAGAAAAAGATGGAGTATTACAAGTAGTTTTAGCTCCTCAAGAAATGCCAAATGGTTCATTTATTTCATAATCAATAGAGAACACAGTTATTGTAGGGAGAGTACGTTGCTTTACAACGTACTCTTTCGTATATATGAGAAAGAAAAGGAGAATGTAAGATGAAAAAAGGATTTTTAACAGGTTTACTATTGTTTGGTTTCTTTTTTGGAGCAGGGAATTTAATCTTTCCGCCTTCATTAGGATTATTTTCTGGTGAGTATTTCTGGCCAGCGATTGCGGGATTTATTTTATCAGGTGTCGGTATTCCAATTATTACATTAATTGTAGGCGCAACGAGTAACGGAAGTTTTAAACATGAATTAGAAAGTAAAGTCCATAAAGTATTTGCAGTAGCATTTTTAGCGGTTTTATATTTGTCGATTGGACCATTTTTTGCAATTCCAAGAACAGCGACTGTTTCGTATTCGATTAGTATTCAGCCATTTGAGCCAGCTTTAGCTTCAATGGGAATTTCAGGTACTGTATCATTGTTGATTTATACAGTTTTATATTTTGCTGCAGCATATTGGATTGCAATTCATCGTTCAACGATTTTAAATAGTATCGGAAAAATTTTAACACCATTATTTGCAGGATTAATTTTAGTCTTAGTGTTATTAGGAGCAATTAAATATGCAGGAGTAGCACCGATGCAAGCAGCAACGGCGTATCAAAATGATGGTTCTTTTGGAAATGGGTTTATTGAAGGATACAATACATTAGATGCCCTAGCTTCTGTTGCCTTTTGTGTGGTAGCGGTAAATACATTGAAGAAATTCCATTTTTCTTCAAAAGAAGAATTTACAAAAACGATTATTGGAGTAGGTTTAGTAACGGCTGTAGGATTTAGTATTTTATATTTAGGATTAGCAAATTTAGGAAATCATTTTACTGTGCCAGCAGATGTATTAGCAGATAAAGCAGTGAATAAAGGGTCTTATATTTTGGCGGCTGCTTCAAAAGATATTTTCGGAGTTTTTGGGCAAGTATTTTTAGGTGTAATGGTTATTTTAACGTGCTTTACAACAACGGTTGGATTAATTGTTTCAACTGGAGAATTCTTTGAAGAGTTATTCCCTAAATATTCTTATAAAGTATATGCAACAATTTTCTCATTAATTGGCTTTGGAATTTCTAATTTAGGATTAAATACTGTCATTAAGGTTTCATTACCGGTATTACTAATTTTATATCCAATTACAATTATTATCGTTGTACTTATTATTTTAAATAAATTTGTTCCACTTTCTAAAGTTGGAATGCAGTTAACAGTTGGATTAACAGTTTTAGTATCCGTATTAACAGTATTAGGAGATACCCTAAAATTATCGGCATTATCTACTGTGATGAACCAATTACCGTTTTCAACTTTATCGTTAGGATGGATGGTTCCAGCTTTAGTAGGAGTCGTGATTGCTTTAATTTTAAGCGATAAACAAAAAGGTGAAGTGTTTGATTTTGAAAAAATTTTAGCAGAGTAAGAAGGTAGGCGGATATGTTTTTATATGGAATTACGATAATCGTATTGATAGCTCTACTTTTTTCAATGTGGAAAGATAATCGTAGTTTATGGAATCCAGCTTTATTAGTGATTGAAGTATTGTTTTTATATTTATCGATTGCGAATGTCTTTTTTAGTTTTGGATATGAAAATTCGCATTTAGTAGTGATTGCAGGATTTCTCTTAATTCCAATTATCATTATTTTCAGTGGAATATTTTTAATCATTAATGGCTTTATTTTGTTGAAAAAAGAAGGGTTTTCTAAAGCAAATCTTCTGTCGCCTATTATGGGAATTGTGATTTTATTATTCTTTGTTTTTATGTGGATTCGAGCAGGCTTTGTGACAACTGATTATAACCATTGGATTAATATTCCAGTTGTGTTCATCATTTATACGTATATTATTTTTGGTTTTGCATTTGTAGGATTTATGATGTACTCCTGTGTCTATTTATGGTTACCAAAGAAACAGCATTATGATTTTATTATTATTCATGGTGCCGGTTTGTTAGATGGGGAAAGGGTCACTCCTTTATTGAAAAGAAGAATTGATAAAGCTGTACAAGCATTTCAACAATCAAAAAATCCTCATATTCGACTTATTGCAAGTGGTGGACAAGGTAGTGATGAAAAAATATCTGAAGCACAAGCGATGTATAACTATTTAGTGGAACAAACAGATGTGCCAAAAGAAGCTATTATATTAGAAGAAAAATCTACAACCACTTATGAAAATTTACTGTTCTCTAAAGAGATAGGAGAGCAATTGATTGAGAATCCTCGATTTTTATTTGTGACAAATGATTATCATGTATTTCGTACGAGTACGTATGCTCGACAAATTGGAATGCAAGGTGATGGCTTAGGTTGCTCCACTGCCAGTTATTATATTCCATCTGCTTTTATTCGTGAATATGTAGCGATGTGTGTGAAAATGAAAAAACTCTTTATAGGTTTTGAATTACTTTATGTTCTATTGGTTATATTATCGTATAGAGGCATATTGTGGTAAAAAGTTAAATAGATGATAACAAAGGCATACCGATTGATTTCGGTATGCTTTTTTGTCGTGACAATTTGCATGAGAAGTCGTGACGAAAGTCATGGTACATAGTGACTTAAGGCACTACTGGAACAAAGAAAAATTTTCTATAATGAATTCATCAGTTAGGAAAACAGTAAAGAGGGGATAAAAATGATTATCGTAAAAAATGTAACAAAAAAATTTGGGCAAAAAGTAGCTTTAGAAGAAATTTCTTTTGAAGTAAAGAAAGGAGAAATTTTCGGTTTCTTAGGTCCGTCTGGTTCAGGGAAAACAACAATGATTAAAATTTTAACGGGACAATTAAATGCCGATAGCGGACAAACAGAATTGTTAGGAAAAGTGTCCGAGAAATTAACGCCAGCAGATTTAGAACAAATCGGATTAGTGAGTGATACGAGTGGATTTTATGAAAAACTAAGCCTGTATAAAAATTTACAAGCTTATGCAAAATTATATGGGAAACCAAATTCACGTGTAGACGAAGTGTTAAAACAAGTCGATTTATACGATAGTAAAAATTTAGCAGCTGAGAAATTATCGACAGGAATGAAACAACGAATGTTTCTAGCAAGAGCTTTAATTAATAAACCGCAAGTATTGTTTTTAGATGAGCCAACAAGTGGATTAGATCCAACTACTTCTAAGAAAATCCATGAATTATTATTAGACCTGAAAGAAGCAGGAACAACGATTTTCTTAACAACACACGATATGAACGAAGCAACATTATTATGTGATCGTCTAAGTTTATTGAATCGAGGACATTTAATTGAATACGGCACACCTTCTTCGATTATTCAAAAATATAATCACGAGAAAAAAGTTCAATTAACATTCTCAGATGAAACACAAACAGAAATTACATTTGAAGAATTAGGACAAACAGATTTAGCACAAGTCGTTACGATTCACTCATGTGAACCAACTTTAGAAGAAATATTTATTCAATTGACAGGAGAGAAATTAAATGATTAAACGATTATCTGCCTTAATTTGGCTACGCACACAAGTATTATTAAGTAACAGCACTTTATTAGCAACGATTTTATTACCGTATGGATTATTAGTTTTATATAATCAATTTATGAATGCGGATGGACTACATTCTTCATATATGGTATTCATGTGTTTATCATTAGCATTCTCAGTTTCGCTAGGAAGTTTAACTTCTTTAACAATTGCTGAAGATAAGGAAAAGAAAAACTTGAAATCTTTATTACTCAGTGGTGTTAGAAATGGAGAATATTTATTATCTGCTCTATTTTATCCAGTCATTATTGGTCTTGTAACGATTGTAAGTTTTCCAATGATTGTAGATGCAGACTTTGGGAAACATTGGGGAGAATATTTTGTAGTAGCGATTGTTGTGGGACTATGTGTTATTTTATTAAACTTATTAGTTGCTTCTCTTTCTAATACTCAATCACAAGCGCAAGTGAATAGTTTAGTCCCTATGATGGCTATTTCATTCTTACCATTGTTCTCTGGATTAAATGAGAATATTTCAAAAATTGCTCATTATACATTTATGGGTGTTTACGTAGACTTCTTTACAAAAGAAAGTTTTGAGTTAAGTTTTGAAACAATTGGTGTAGCATTAGCTTGGTTAGTAGGGTTATTCTTAGTAAACTTAATTGTGTTAAATCCAACACGTAAAGAAATCTTTTTAGCAAAACTAACAAGAAAAGCTTTATAGAGAGCGAATTAGACTTTTACACTGTAGTATAAAGGACGGCAGCAGCCCTAGCGGTCTCATGCCTAAATTTTGAGCCTAGGTCTCAAAATTTCCTATAATAAAAACCACTAAATGTGGTTTTTATTATTAATACTACTGTGAAAAGTCTATTCTTTTTTATTTGAATTTCTCACTTCACTATAAAATTATCCCAAAATACGCTATAATAAATCAGATAAATAGTAGTGAGTGAGGATAGAGATGAAAAAAAATGACCGTATAGAAGTACAAATTGATGATTTAACGTATGAAGGAATGGGTGTTGCAAAAGTCGATGGATTTCCTCTTTTTATTGAAAATGCGCTGCCTGGAGAAAAAGTAGTGGCTCATATTTTAAAAATTGGGAAAAAATTTGGCTATGCCAAAGTCGTTGAATGGGTATCGACGAGTTCTGACCGTATTCCATTAGTGGATCCAAATGGAACTCGAGTGGGAACAATGCCTTTACAACATATGAAATATGAAGCTCAATTGTCCTTCAAACAAAAACAAGTGAAACATGTCATGAATACAATTGCGAAAATGCCAGAGTTAGAAGTTCGTCCAACGATTGGAATGGAACATCCATTTGGATATCGGAATAAAGCACAAATCCCTGTCAGAATGGTGAATGGCTTATTAACAACAGGATTTTTCAAGAAAAACTCACACGACTTAATTCCAATGGAAGATTTTCATATTCAAGATCCAGAAATTGATCGTATTATCTTAGTCGTTAGAGATATTTTACGAAAATATGCAATTGAAGCTTATGATGAAGAGAAACATACCGGAGATTTACGTCATATAATTGTACGTAGAGGATTGCGCACTTCTCAAGTGATGATTATTTTAGTTACTCGTACAGAGAAATTCATTCAAAAAGAGGCAATTGTAGAGCAAATTACTCAGCAATTACCAGAAGTGGTGTCAATTGTCCAAAATATTCAACCGCATCAATCAAATGTCATTATGGGTTCTCAAAAGAAAATATTATTTGGAGAAGATGCTTTCCAAGAAGCATTAATGGAATTTACTTTTACGATTAGTTCACGTTCATTTTTTCAAGTTAATACCATTCAAACAGAAGTGTTGTATCATGAAGCCATTCAAGCAGCTGGATTAACGGGAGATGAAACAGTAGTCGATGCTTATTGTGGAATCGGAACAATGAGTTTAGCTTTTGCCAAACGTGCTAAAAAGGTTTATGCCATGGAAATTGTACCAGATGCGATTCAAATGGCAAAAGAAAATGCCCGAATCAATCAGATTGATAATGTAACATTCGAAGTGGGAGCGGCTGAAAAAGTTATGCCAACATGGGTAGATTCAGGATTACAACCAGATGTGATTGTAGTCGATCCACCGAGAAAAGGATTAGATGGAGCCTTTATCGATGCAGCAGTGAAAACAAAAGCTAGAAAAATTGTGTACGTTAGCTGTAATCCTGCAACATTAGCACGAGATTTAGCATTATTTCAAGAAAAAGGTTATCAGGCACTGTATGCTCAACCAGTGGATATGTTTCCAATGACGACAGCGATTGAAACAATCGTGTTGCTTTCTAAACTGGAATTAAAGAATCATATCAGTGTAGAACTTCCTATGGATGATATGGACTTGACAAGTGCTGAAAGTAAAGCTATTTATGAACAAATTCAGAATTATGTGCTCGAGAAGTATGATTTTAAGGTATCGACACTTTATATTGCACAAGTGAAGAGAAAATATGGTTTAGAAGTTAGGAAACACTATAATATATCAAAAAATCGAAATCAAAAAGTGCCACAGTGTCCAATTGAAAAGGAAGAAGCTATTTTGGCCGCGTTGAAGCATTTTAAGATGATATCCTGATATGAAATAATAATATATTCAAAGGTTGAGAGAATGTGCTGTCTTGATGCTGGAAAAAACCACAATAATCAAAAATTAGAGGATTCAAAGCAGTATAAATGTATAACCGAGAAGGAAATAGTTAATTATGGAGGCACTTAGATATTTTGGGAGAAATATGAAACGTGGATAATATAGCAGCTTAAGGTATGTTCAGCTTATGAAATAAAATATAAATTATTTTGGAGTAAGGAGGTTCTTATGGATTACAGAGTATTGAATAAAAATCAAAAAGATAGAATGAATGTAATTAGTAATCCTGCTTATGTCATGGAATGGGAAAATCCAGAGTTTATGGATTATCTTATGGGAGAACTTCCAAAAATTAGAAGATATCAAAAAGATAAGGAAGCAGAACATGAAATATCATCGTTAGAAGAAGTGTTGGCAACGTATGATGCATTTTTTTCTGAAAAGTCAGCTTTCATAGAAGAAATTGCAAAAAAAATCTCAGATATACAGAATTTGAAAGAATCTTGGCACGGATTAAGCCTATATGAAATAGAAACATATATGAGTCTTCATAGTTTTTGCTTAATTTCAGGAGAAGGGGGTATTGGAAAGAGCTATTTTATAAAATGTTTCGAAGAACAATTGGAGAAGAATAATATTGAGCATTTATGCATATATGGAAAGTTTGAAAAGAATACAAACAATATTAATGTTGAAGAAATAATAAAAGCAAGTGATGAAGGATTTGTTTTTGTTTTTGATGCAATAAATGAAATATCAGAGGAAGGACAGAATAATTTAATAGATATTTTAACGGAGCTTAAGAAATATCCAAGAATACGAATCATAATATCATACAGAACAAATTCAATGGATAATGTGGTTCTTAAAAAGTATCAAGAAATATCAGAATATGAGTATAAGTTTCCAGGTGTATCTTTTGAATCAGCATTAAGTGAAATACTAAGGCTATCTGTGCCGGATGTTTATATGTACGAAGATATTTTGTATTCGAATAATGCGCTATGGTTAAGTATGTTATGTGATGTTCTATCGTCACAAAAACTTGTCGCTAAAACTGAAAATGGAATTGCGTCTATTACTTTTATTTTAGAGCAATATATAAAAAAAACTATAGGTAAGGTATTTAAGGACAGTTTGACTTGTCAAGGTATAGATGTTTGGAAAGATACAAAAAGAGTTGCTCAATGGATGTATAGAAATGCGAAAAAGCGTATTGATGAGACTAGTTTACTGTCGGTAATTAAAACCGGGGAAAATTTTCTTTCATCCATGATACAGATGGGTTTTATGGATGCTTATGAAAGTGATGATGAAAAGTATTATCATTTTATTATTGATTCTTTGACAGATTTTTTGATTGCTCGTTCCTTATTTGAAGATATTAGTGGAAAAAATTACGAGGAACAGATTAGTATTATAAAATTAAAAGTAGAATCTTTGTACAATCTTGAAGAAGCTTTAATTATAGCAATATTCGATAATATATCTCCAGATTATAAGAAAATAAAGGACTTAATAAAAGATACAGAGCTAATTGAACACTTGGATTTTAATACATTGGTTAAAGTTCATTTTAAACGTGATGATATTAAAGTCTTTCTGGAGATGTTTAAACCTATTGACCATAGTGATTTGTTGCAGTCGATGGGAGGATATACTGACAAACCATTTAACTGTAGCAACTACTTATTTGATTATTATTGTGAAAGCCGTGAAAGGTTATGTGAGCTATCAAACATATTGGCTGGATATCATTCCCAAAATGGTATAAAGAATAGACTGAAAAATGTGTTGTATTTTACAACATTAAATGACAGAACTGACAAAAGAGAAGACGAAGCATTTTATTTTTCATTACTCTGCTGTGCAGCACCTAATAAGGATGTTAGATGTTTAGCAATGAAATTGTTATATGAGGTGGTTTCTAAGAATGAGTGTTATGTCGATAGGGTTATTCTTGAATATAATAGAATTTTTGATTTTTATATACAAGAGGCTGTTATATATGTTCTGAGTCAAATGAGAAAGGATAACAGTAAAATTATAGATTTCTACAAGAAGATTATTGCAGAACAGGATAATCTAAACGCAAAAAGTCTCCGTAGAATTTCGGCTTACTTTGGTAAGCCTTATTCTTATATAAATTGGAATAGGAAGAATTTATTTAAATATAATGAAGATGCAGTTGTTTCAGATTATTTAAGTGACATATTATTTTATATGGATATTATGAATAAAGATTTTCTACCATTTAGATATTGGGGAAAAGATCATATTAATATGTATACGAAATTTCTTGCAAATGACAAGAATGAAATTAGTAGTATAAATAATTATCTCTATAATAAATACTCCTGTGTATGTGGTGGGAAATGCAGCGGTTGGTTAGCATTCGAAAATAGAATTATGCCAGAGATAGAGTCTATAGCAGAGATTAAAACATTGGATATGAATTCTTTTATGGAAAGCTTTGAAAAAGTTTTTAGATATATTTTCGAATATTACAATATCTCAGCAGATAGAAAATCTATGAATATTCGTGAAGGAGATTTTCATCATTCTGTCTATATGAAGGGGGTAGATATTGCAACAGGATTATATTATGGGAGCTTGATGTGTAACTATTATACAAATCAGTTTGCAACATATAATAATATTCAGAATAGTATCGGATATGAGGTGTATGATCCTTTGGAATATGGAGAAGATGTTATTATTACAGCACCAATTCCAACATATCAAGATTTTATAGAGAGACTGGGAGATTATGCAATAAATTCCTTAGAGATGCCTGTGCAGCGTGATGTTTGTTGGGTAGGAAATGTTGAATTAACTAGAAGAAATGTGTTGCATCTTCTTGAAACAGTTGAATTAAAACATCAAAAATGGGTAATGTTGGCTGGTAGAGTATCTCTACATGAGAAAGATAAATATGAAACAAGATGGAAAGATACATATGATTTGTGGTGTTGCTCTTCGGAAAATGAAACAATATACGATGATGGTAATGCTCGCTATCTGACCATTGAATTAGAAGAATATATTGGCAATTTGAATTCATATCCTGATAATGAATCAAAACCTTGGCTTTGCAAGAATGTAAAAAATATTAATAATCAATCTGAAGTTTTTGAGAAGACTTCATTAGTATTACCACCATCGAATATTATTAGATTTTTTAATCTCAAATTGAATGTTTCGGATTTATCATGGGAAACTCAAGATAAAGAAAAAGTGATAATATGTAACAACAATAAGAATTCATATTATAGAGACCCTATCGGTGGAACTGTCTTTATCCGCAAAGACTATTTCGACAAGTTTCTTGAAGGAAATACGGTAAAATACTTTGCTTTTACAGAGCGTTTTATTCCAGATACTGGCTATGCAGATGAAACTTCTTTGCATTTTGAAATTGTTAATGGGAAAATAGAAAAAGAAATTAAAAATAATGGTATATATAGCAGACGGAATAATGGAGACAATCCATTATGTTCTGCGTGTCCACATACAAATATTGCTGATGACGCGGTAGATAATTCATCGATTTCTAATATAGAATGGCTGGAAAATTTGTTAAAGGACTATTGAACGGCATAGGGAAATGGCTGGATTACAAATATTTTTTAGACAGTTTTTATAAGGAAATACTCTTATAATCGTAGATGAATTTTACAAAGATATGATTCATTAAACTTAGGCAATCGGGAAAATATATTGTAAACCTATTTGGGGCTTAATTATTCTAGATAAGAATACATTGTTTGTTAGAGCTTAAAGATAGTAAGAAATTTAGTTTGGACAATGCTGAACATGTGGAAACAGTAGCTGTATTAGAACGAATGAATTAAGGAGGAAATATGAGAGGATTTTATTTTATTGTAGCATGGATTTCATTAGCGTTAGGAATTATAGGAATTGTTCTTCCTGTGTTGCCAACGACACCATTTTTGATACTGACAGTCATTTGTTTTTCAAAAAGTTCTAAAAGATTTGAAGAATGGTTTGCAAAAACAAAATTATATCAAATTTATGTAGCAGATTATTTAGAAACAAAATCGATAGATCGTTCACGTAAAAAAAAAATTATTATTTATATTTACATTTTAATGGGGATTTCTATTTATTTTGCTCCAATTATTTTTGTAAAAATTGGACTAGCTTTATTAACAGTATTTATTACGTATTATCTATTTAAAGTTATTCCGGATAAATAAGTATATAAAAACGCATCTCGTTTTAGGAATGAGATGCGTTTTTTAATGATTGAATAATGGGTTGATGTTTATAGGAGTAATATAATTGAATCGTCATAGGAACCCAAATGAGTGGTTCACAGAAGATAACTCCTATATATCCAGTTGAAGGAATAATGAAGAGTACAAATAAAATTTTTCCAAATAATTCAATAAAACTCGAAATTAGTGGTGTGATTTTTTGTCCTAATCCTTGTAAACTGTTTCGAAGGACTAGTAACACGGCTAATACTGGATAAAAGGATGAACTAATGCGATTATAAAGCGATGCATTGGAGATTAGTTCAGGATCAGTAGAGCCAGAAATTAATTCATTTAATGCGGGGCTGGCAAAAAATAATGTAATAGCAACAAAGATTGTCCATATAATTGCAACCATACTTCCTAAAAAGATACCCCGTTGAATTCTCTGAGGACGATTTGCTCCTAAGTTCTGAGAAGTAAAAGTCGTTAAGGATGAAGCAATGGCTGATACAGGTAGCATCGAAAATGACATAATTCTTCTAGCAGAAGTTTGAGCGCTGATTATTGTTGCACCAAGTGCGTTAATAGAAGTTTGTAACGTGACTGTTCCAATAGAAACAATTGAAGTCATTAGGCCCATGGCTAGTCCTTGTCCTAATAAATCAAGATACAATTCTTTATCCCAAACAAAGTGTTCTTTATGAGGAAGAAGAAAATTGGCTCTTTTTCGAATATAAAAGAAACAAAGAATAGCGGAGAGTCCCTGAGAGATAATGGTAGCTAAACCTGCCGATTGCACTCCTAAGTGTAATTGAGTAATAAAGAAAAGGTCTAACACAATATTTACAAGAGCAGAAAATATTAAAAAATATAATGCCGCTTGACTATCTCCAACTGCACGAAGTAAACCAGCGCAGAGATTATAAGCAAATGTCACTCCTACACATAGGACAATCATATGAATATATTGGTACGATAAATCAATGATTTCAGTTGGAGTTCCTAAAAATTCTAATAAAGGATACATTCCAAAGTGACCGATTGTTGAAACTAAGAAGCTAAGAGCTAGCCCAATTACTAATGTTGAAGCAACTGCTCGTTTTAATTGCGTCATATCTTGTGCACCAAAACAGCGAGCGATGACAACGCCCATACCATTTCCTACTCCAAGCGCAAACCCGATAACGAGTTCGAAAATAGCAGCAGTAGCACCAACACCTGCAAGAGCATTTGGTCCTAAATAACGACCAACAATCATAATATCCGCAGTATTATATAATTGTTGAAAAACATTTGAAATTAAGATGGGAATTGCAAAAGCAATAATAGAGCGTAAAATAGGTCCATCTAATAAATTGACAGAAGTTTTTTTAAACATAATATAGTTTTATCATCTTCCTCCTTATTTGAATTGATACTATTTTATCAAAAAAACAGAATGATTGACAATGGTTATAGTAATGTTTAATATAATCAAATTAATAAAATGATATATTTTGGAGGAATGAATCATGTCAATGATAACAATAATCCTTGGAACTTTAGTAGCTTTAGAGTTTTTTTATATTTTTTACTTGGAAACAATAGCGACAATATCTTCCAATACAGCAAGAGTTTTTAAAATGCAGGAAGAAGAATTGAGCCGTCCATCAGTGACTACACTATTTAAAAATCAAGGAGTGTATAACGGATTGATAGGAGTATTAATTCTTATTGCAATTTTTGTAGTTCCGAGTATTACTTGGCTTGTTCTTTTATTAGCGTATATCATTTTAGTAGCGTTATATGGTAGTGTAACGAGTGATAAAATGATTCTCTTGAAACAAGGTGGATTAGCTATTTTAATATTGATAACATTATTATTTTAAGAAAAAAAGAAAGCAAGCTTTGAATGGCTTGCTTTCGTTTTATAATCGAATAATAGAATGTTCTACAAATGTTCGATAACACATCATTTGTTTCAAAAAAATCTCCTTATTAAGCTCAATTCCTGCACGAGCAGAAGATTACTCAGCTTCATATTGTCTTTACGTGGTAGAATTGTTACAATGTCCACATTTATTAGCCTTAAATTGCAATTATTACAACAACATGGGAGATTTATTTAAACGTCAGCAAGGAGGAAGATTTTGATGTTCATCTAGTTGTTTAACAATTAGATGTTTTTTTTATTTCTTTTGAAATACTAGAAGGATTCTTCTAAATTATCGACTAATAGTCGGAAAAACTTGACAGTCAGTAAGAATCGTTTTAGAATAAAATCGACCGTTAGTCAAAAAAAGGAGGCAGAAATGAAAAAAGGTGAAAAAAGAAAACAGGAACTTCTAAATCTTGCCTATCATATGTTCATAGAAAAAGGATATGAGAATACAAGTATTGATGAGATTGTGGCTAAGGCCGGTATAGCAAAAGGAACTTACTATTATTATTTTGAAAGTAAAGAGGCAACACTGGAAGCGGTTATTGAAATGATGATAAAGAAGAATAGTACAGCAGCCAAAGAGATTCTTACGGCAGAGCTTTCAATACCGGAAAAGTTGGTTTCGGTTGTGGATGCTTTTCGTCCTGATAAAGAGGAATCGGTCATCACTAATGTTTTGGAAAGAAAAGAAAATATTATTATGCATGATAAAATTTGCAAGAAAATTGTAGAGGTGGCAGTACCGATTCTTGCAGAGATTGTTAAAGAAGGTATAGCACAGGGGATATTTTTGTGTACACATATTGAAGAGCGAGTGAAGATGCTCCTTGTTATGAGTCAACATATGTTTGATTATGGTTTTTTTGGTGAAAGAGATGTAGAGGTATACATTGATATGCTGGAAAAGTCTCTAGGGGCAAAATCAGGAACCATGCATTTTATCAGCAAGGTCTTAGTAGAGGGGGCAAAGGAATGAATAAGGAACAGTCAATGTATCAAAAAAAAATGAATCTATTTTTACGGGTATTGTTTATCTTTCTTATAATAGCGATATCAGGGGCGGCAATACTACAGATTTTTGCTCCAGAATATATGGGAAGGAACTCCGCATATGGCATTTCTATAGGCTGGCAAAGAGAAATCGGATTTTGGAATATTGCCGTTTTGGTTATATTGATTACGGCATATAGGAATTACAATTGGACCTATTTAAAGTCCATTTTACTTGCTCTGATCCTAGGAGGAATCGGCATTGGCGGCAATCATTTTGTCCATTATCTAAAGATGCATCAAATGGTAAATTTAATCGGTGCTGTGGAAAATTATCTTCTGGTTCTTGCTTGGATTATCGGATGGAGAATAGAAGAGAGAATGAAGGAATTTTGAAAATACGCATAGTAGGACTTTTCGTCATACGGACTTTTGTTTCAAAAAGTAGGGCATCAAGTCGAATATTTGCTGTGAGCAGAGAAAAAATCGAAGGTACCGGAAAGTTTAAATATTAATTTATTAGATGGACACTATAACAAAAAAGGTGAAGAAAAACAGGAATCAATATATTGATAGGAGTATTAATTCTTATTGCAATTTTTGTAGTTCCGAGTATTACTTGGCTTGTTCTTTTATTAGCGTATATCATTTTAGTAGCGTTATATGGTAGTGTAACGAGTGATAAAATAATTCTTTTAAAACAAGGCGGAGTAGCAATTTTGACATTAATCTCATTATTCTTTAAAAAACAAATAAGCATGAAAGTCCAAAATAACTTTCATGCTTATTTTTATAGTCTAATGATAGAATGTTCAACAAATGTACGATAACACATCATTTGTTTATTATTGTAAGAATCGATAACTTTTAATAACATTTGAAAGGCACTTCTACCAAGTTCCAATGTATGAATATTAACATATGCAGTCATTGGAAGTAGGGGAGGGTTTGAGTCAAATGTTAGAACTGGAACAGAAATTTGATTCTCGTTTAAGTATCTAAGAGCTCCTTCTGTAATTAAAGCATCGGTTGTTACAACTCCATCGATGGTTTCTCGCTCGATAATACTCTTCATCGTTTGATAGCCACGTTCTCTCGTAAATTCCCCAACGTGAGAAATTAATTCTTCTTTAATAGGGATAGCATAATGTTCGAGTGCTTTTTTATACCCAATTAAACGATCTTGCGAAACGAATAATTGATGACGTCCGCTAATCAATGCAATAGAAGAACATCCTTCTTTTATCATATATTCAGTTGCATCGAATCCAGCTTTTTCATTATTATTATCGACAAATGAAATAAAGGGTGATAAAGATTTTCCGATTACGACACTAGGGAATTCTTGTTCAATTGCTAATTCCACTAATGGATCGTCTGTTTCCCCGTAAAGAAATATAATCCCGTCAACACGTCTCCCTAAAATGGTGTCTTTTAAAATTTTTAAACGCTGTTCGTCGTCTTTGCCTGTACATAACTGAATCAAATAATGATGATCTGCGGCAATTTGAGAAATCCCTCGAATAACTTCTGGGAAGAAAGAGTTTTGATAAAATGCATCCGTATCTCTTGGTAGAACGACACCGATGACATTGGTTTTATTGCTAGCCAAGCTTCGAGCATTGAAATTAGGATGGTAATTAAGAGCCTCCATTGCTTGGCGTACTCTTTTTTTAGTTGCTTCACTAATACTTGATTTATCTTGAATGACACGGGTAACAGTTGAAGGTGATACTTCAGCCAGGCGAGCAACATCTTTGATGGTGACAGCCATTTAAATTCTCCTTTTTTGTGTGAATATAAAAAATCTGGGCAGGAAAACAATGTTAACCAGCCCAGAGTAATAATCATCTTAAGATTTGATAGCTCCGTCAACCATACCTTTCATGATATGTTTTTGAGCAATTAAGAATAGGATGATGACTGGTAACATAATTAATAGAGTTGATGTTAAAATCATATCCCATTGTTTTGTAAATGATCCTGCAAAGTTAGATACTGCGATTGGAAGTGTTTGAATCGCATTCCCTTTACCTAATAATAATAGTGGTAATAAGAAGTCGTTCCAAATCCAAATACCATTTAAGATTAAAATTGTTACATAGATTGGTTTTAAAATTGGTAATACAACATAGAAGAATGTTTGCATTTTATTACATCCATCTAATTCAGCAGCTTCTTCGATTTCAAGTGGAACACCTTTAATGAAGCCGTGGAACATGAATACAGATAGAGACATCCCAAATCCAGTGTAAGCAAAGATGATACCAGGATAAGTACGTAATAAGCTAAATCCGAATATAGGATTTGTAATTGTATCACTTAAAATTTTGAACCAAGTTACTAATGGATACATTACAACTTGGAAAGGAATTACCATTGATGCTACAAAGATAAAGAATACAACAGTTGATAGTTTAGAACGGTAACGAACTAATCCCCAAGCAGCTAATGCTGAGAATAGTGTAATCGTTACTAATGAAATCACTGTAATAATTGTTGAAGCAAAAAATGATGATGGGTATTTAATGGAAGGATTATTCCAAATTGTTACCGCATTTGTCCATAGTTGACCGAAACTTGCAGGCCATGATAATGGGCTTGCTAAGATTTCAGCAGAGCTTTTAGCTGAGTTGATCACTAATAAAAAGATTGGACTTAAGAATAATAGGAATAAAACAACCCCAAAAATTTCTAAAAGTAATAAGCCAAGTTTTTGGTTTTTCATTATAAGTCAATCTCCTTCCGTTTAGTGATTGTTGTTTGAACAACACTAATAACTACTAAGATGAAGAATAAAATAACTGCACGAGCTTGACCTTGTGCCATTAAGTTATCTCCAGAGGCAGTGTTATAAATGTTCATTGTAATAAACTCTGTACTTTGGATAGCTTTATCATGCCATAATAGAGATGGTCCACCACCAGTAAGTGAGAAGTTTACATCGAAAATTTTAAATGAGTTTGTAATTGTTAAGAATAGTGATACCGTAAATGCAGGCATTACCATAGGAATAATAATATGTCTTAATCTTTGTAAAGCATTTGCGCCATCAAGAGAAGCAGATTCTACTAAACTTGAAGGTACATTTTGTAATGCTGCAAAGTAAATCATCATAATATAACCAGCATATTGCCATGTGTTCGTAATAATTAGGGCTAGTACGGCTAATTTAACGTCTCCTAAAAATAGATTTTCTACTAAGAATTGACTACCAATTACTGAACCTAAAGCAGGGAATACTGAGTTATAAATGAATTGCCAGATATACCCTAATACAAGTCCCCCGATAAGGTTAGGAATAAAGAATCCAGCTCTGAAAATTTCACTTAATTTAATTTTACTAGATACTAGTAAAGCTAAACCGAATGATACAAAGTTTACAACGACTACGTTAAATAATGCGAAAATTACAGTAATCATTAATGAATATTGGAAACGAGTATCAGCAAAGCTGTCTGTAAAGTTTTTTAATCCAACAAAGTTAATTTTAGTTTGAGTAACACTCTTCCAGTCTGTTAGGGAATAGTAGAAACCTAAGAAGAAAGGTACAATAATTACGAGTGCGAAAATGATAAATGCCGGTAGCACAAGCCAGTAAAACGTACGTCTTGCGCGATCGTCACGACTAAGAGCTTTTTTATTCTTAGACATGTTAGGGTTCCTCCTTTTATGTATTGCTGAGGTATTAATAACAGCAAACCCACAACGACCGTTGTAAGTAGTTGTGGGCCTGTGTTACATACTTAATTGTTATTTTTGAAGTAAGCTTGGTACTTCTTTGATTTGATTTGTGATCAATTCTTGGAATTTAGCTTTGTCGATTGAACCTTGAGCGTATTGTCCGAAGATTGGTCCTAATTTACCCATTAAGAAGTTGTCAGGCATGAAGTATGGGTTATCAAATGAATAAACTGGTTTTTTAGCAGCAACCCATTCAGCTAAGAATTTAGATAATGGAGCGCTAGGCATTTCTTTAGAAGTAGAGAATGCTGAAATCATGTTAGCTTTGTTTACTGTGTAATCTTGACCTTCTTTAGTATCAACTAAGTCAGCGAAGAATTTGTTGATTGAATCTAAAGCTTTAGTGTCTTTGTTAACTACATAGTAAGATGGAGCACCGATGAATAACCCATCAGCATTTTTGTCTTTACCTAAAGTTTGATAAGGGATGAATCCCATTTCGAATTTAGCATTTAATTGTTTTAAGTTAGGATCTTTCCAGTTACCTTGGTGTAAGAATGCTGCTTTACCACTAGCAAATGCAGAGTCCATATCTTCTTGTGTACCAACTGTTAATAATTTTTTCTCAGTGTGTTTGAATAATAATTCAACCCAGTCAGCGTAGTTAGATAAACGAGCTTTATCAGTTTCACCTTTAATTACTTGTTGAGTAACTGTACGGTCACCGTTTGGTAAACCTGAACTTAAGTAAGCAGCGAAGTCGTGGATACCCATGATCCAAGTTTCACCTTCTTTAGTAGCTGTTGCTACTACTGTAGATAAACCTAATTCATCTTTTTTGCTTTCTAATGTATCCATTGCTTTTTGAACTGCATCAAATGAAGTTAATGAAGCAGGGTCGATACCAGCTTTAGATAATACTTCTTTGTTGTAAGCTAAACCGTAACCTTCAACAGCTACTGGGAATCCGTAAACGTCGTTTCCTTGTTTGAATTCGAATTCTGTTTTGTCAATCCAGTCACCTTTAAGTGGTTGTAAGTTATCTTTCCATAAGTCGTATCCAGCTTGTCCTTCGATTACGAATACGTCAGGAGCAGTTCCAGCTGTAAATTCAGTTTTTAATTGGTCAGCGATTTTACATGAACCAGAACATGTTTTAATGTTTACTGTAACTCCATTTTTGTCGCCCCATTCTTTAGCGTATGCTGTTAAAGCATCTTGAATTTCACTCTTGTTACTATATAAAGTGAATTCTTTCTTGCTTTCAGAAGAGCCTCCTTTTGAAGAGTCAGTAGATTTGCTGCCGCAAGCTGCTAATGCTAAACCAGCTAAACCAACAACGAATGATTTTTTAATCCAAGTGTTTGCCATTATTTTTTCCTCCCTTGAGATATATTCAGTTAACGCAAACGATTTCTTAACTGGCTTTAGTATACCCCTTTCAGAAATCGTTTGCAAGAGTTTTTTTGCAAAAAAATAAAAAAATTTTAGCGTTTACATTTTTAGAGAGGTAATTTGATTCAAAAAAATCAAGCTATATCAAGCTATAATAGAAGAAATTTTTTCTTTCTAAGTGACAATTTTTTTATGGCTTTTATAAAAAAATAAATTTCTACTTGCATTTTTATTTTTTTTCTAATAGTATTAAAGCAAACGATTGCGTAATTGAAAGACTACGTATCTAAAATTAATAAAGAAAAGAGGAGTAATACTTATGAAGGAAAGACAATCTGGTGTGTTAATGCATATTTCATCTTTACCAGGGAAATATGGAATTGGTTCATTCGGAAAATCTGCTTACGATTTTGTTGATTTTTTAGTACGTAGTAAGCAAACTTATTGGCAAATTTTACCATTAGGAACAACTAGTTATGGAGATTCGCCATACCAATCATTTTCAGCATTTGCTGGAAATACACATTTTTTAGATTTTGATACTTTTGTAAAAGAAGGTTTATTAACTGAAGATGAATTAGCAGGAAATTGGGGAGATGATTCTACTACTGTTGATTATGCTTTGGTTTATGAAAAAAGAAGACCTATTTTAGAAAAAGTAGTTCAACGTTTCTTAGAAAAAGAAGATTTAATAGATTACCATCGTTTTGTGGAAGAAAAAGCAGAATGGTTAGAACCATTTGCTGAGTATATGGCGATTAAAGAGAGTTTTGATATGAAGAGTTGGTCAAAATGGACTGATGAAGATATTAAACGTCGTAAACCTGAAGCTTTAGCTGCTTATCGTGAAAAATTAGCAGATAAATTAGAATATCATCGTGTGACTCAATATTTGTTTGATAAACAATGGAAAGCATTAAAACAATATGCGAATGAACATCATATTCAAATTATTGGAGATATGCCGATTTATGTAGCCGAAGATAGTGTAGAAATGTGGGCTACCCCTCATTACTTTAAAACAGATGAAGTTGGAAATGCTGCTTGTGTAGCAGGTTGCCCACCAGATGGCTTCTCACCATTAGGACAATTATGGGGAAATCCAATTTATAATTGGAGAGCGATGAAGTTAGACGGCTTTACTTGGTGGATTAAACGATTGAAAGCAAGCTTTGAATTGTTTGATGTAGTCAGAATTGACCACTTCCGTGGATTTGCAGCTTATTGGGAAATTCCTGCAGGTGCAACAGATGCTACTGGTGGTGAATGGGTAAAAGGTCCAGGATTTGACTTGTTTGAAGCGGTGAAAAATGAACTTGGTGATTTACCGATTATTGCTGAAGATTTAGGTTTTATGGATGATGCAGTTATTGAATTGCGTGAAGCGACTGGTTTCCCTGGAATGAAAATTTTAGAATTTGGATTCATGGGTTCAGAGCCAAGTAGCACGGATTTACCTCATTATTATCCAGTAAATTCTGTTTCTTACACTGGAACGCATGACAATGATACAGTACTAGGATGGTATGATTCAGCATCAGAGGAAGAACGCGATTTCTGTAATCGTTATTTAAACCGTACAGAAGAACCAATTAGTTATGCTATGTTAAGAAGTTTATACGGTTCAGTAAGTAAGATGACCATTGCAACAATGCAAGATTTATTACAATTAGATACAACAGCTCGTATGAATATTCCAAGCACTCTTGGTGGAAATTGGGTGTGGAGAATGCAAGAAGGAGATATTACACAGGAAGTGGAAGATTTCCTATTAGAGATTACAGAATTGTATGATCGTTCAAACGAACAGTTGTAGGGTAAACAAATAGAAGGAGACAAAAATGCAAACATTAAAACAATATGTAGAAAGTAATTATCATAAATCATTAGGAGAATGTTCAAAAGAAGAAGTATATGTAGCTTTATTACATTATACAAAAGAAAAAAGTGCAGCATTACCAGTAAATGAAGGAAAGAAAAAAGTATATTACATTTCTGCAGAATTTTTAATTGGTAAATTGTTGTCAAATAATTTAATCAACTTAGGAATTTATGATGAAGTTAAGGAAGAATTAGAAGCTGAAGGTCATACTTTAGCAGAAATCGAAGAAATTGAATTAGAACCATCATTAGGAAACGGCGGATTAGGTCGTTTAGCAGCATGTTTCTTAGATTCTATCGCAACTCTTGGTTTAGCAGGAGATGGAGTTGGATTAAATTATCACTTTGGATTATTTGAACAAAAATTCAAAGATAATCAACAAAATGCAGTTCCAAATAACTGGTTAACTCCAGATAGTTGGTTAGTTCCAACTTCTGTTTCATACGAAGTACCATTTGCAAACTTTACATTGAAATCAAAAATGTTCAATATTGATGTTTTAGGGTATGAACAATCTCATAAAAATCAATTACATTTATTTGATGTAGATACAATTGATGAATCATTAGTACATGATGATTCAATCGCTTTTGATAAAACAAAAATTGCTGAAAACTTAACATTATTCTTATATCCAGATGATAGTGATGAGCAAGGTGAATTATTACGTATTTACCAACAATACTTCATGGTAAGTAATGGAGCTCAATTATTATTAGATGAAGCAGTTGCCAAAGGAAGTAACTTACATGATTTAGCAGAATATGCAACAGTTCAAATTAATGATACTCACCCATCAATGGTAATCCCAGAATTAATTCGTTTATTAGGCGAACGTGGAATTGAATTTGATGAAGCAGTTGAAATTGTTCGCTCAATGACAGCTTATACAAACCACACAATTTTAGCAGAAGCATTAGAAAAATGGCCTTTACATTACTTAGAACAAGTAGTGCCTCACTTAGTGCCAATTATTAAAGAATTAGATGCTCGTGTAAGAGCTCAATTTGATGATGCAAGTGTAGCCATTATTGACGAACATAACCGTGTTCACATGGCAAATATGGATATCCACTATGGATATAGCGTAAATGGTGTAGCAGCATTGCATACAGAAATTTTAAAACAAAGCGAATTGAAGAATTTCTATGAAATTTATCCAGAGAAATTCAATAACAAAACAAACGGTATTACTTTCCGTCGTTGGTTATTACACGCTAACCCAGAATTAGCAAAATTATTAGACCGTACAATTGGAAAAGAATATCGTCATGATGCAACTAAATTAGAAGCTCTAAAAGCTCATACACATGATTTAGAATTCCAAGAAGCATTAAAAGGCATTAAACGTAACAATAAATTACGTTTGAAACACTTCTTACAAGAACACCAAGGTGTAACTGTGAAAGAAGATTCAATTTTTGACGTTCAAATTAAACGTATGCATGAATATAAACGTCAACAAATGAATGCATTATATGTGATTTACAAATATTTAGATATTAAAAATGGAAACATTCCAGCAAAACCAATCACAATTATCTTTGGAGGAAAAGCTGCTCCTGCTTATGTTATTGCGCAAGATATTATTCATTTAATTTTATGCTTATCTGAATTAATTGCCAATGACCCAGAAGTAAGCCCGCACTTACAAGTTGTAATGGTAGAAAACTACAACGTTACTGCAGCAACTCACTTAATTCCTGCAGCGGATATTTCTGAACAAATTTCATTAGCTTCAAAAGAAGCAAGTGGAACAGGAAATATGAAATTCATGTTAAATGGTGCGTTAACATTAGGAACGTTAGACGGAGCGAATGTGGAAATCCACGAATTAGTTGGAGATGAAAACATTTATGTCTTTGGTGAAGATAGCGATACTGTTATTAAACATTATGAAAATAGTGATTACCATTCATACTCATACTATGAAAGAGAAGCGATTCGTCCATTAGTAGACTTTATCGTAAGTGATGCTTTAGTAACATTAGGAAATAGAGAACGTCTAGAAAGATTATTCAATGAATTAAGAAATAAAGACTGGTTCATGACTTTATTAGACTTAGAAGACTATATTCAAACAAAAGAACGTATGTTAGTAGATTATCACGATCGTGAAAATTGGATTGCAAAAGTAATTACAAATATTGCAATGGCTGGTTTCTTCTCAAGTGACCGTACAATCGAAGACTACAACCGTGATATTTGGAAATTAAACTAATATCACGAAAAATGAAGGAGTAAGAGATAACGAGAGTTGTTTCTTGCTTCTTTTTTGCGTTACAATAGAATTAGGCAAAAAGGAAAGGATGATTCAATGAAAATTATTATGTCACCCGCAAAAGAAATGGCGATAGATTTACCTGTGCAAAAAGATTGGGTGCTGACACAAGATAGTCAAAAAATTGTTTCTATACTAAAAACTTATAGTAAGGAAGAGTTGCAGAAGTTATTGAAAGTGAGTGACACTTTGTTAGAAGAAAATTGGGAAAAAATTCAAAAGTTTCAAGAAAGTGTTACTTATCATGCGATGGACTTATATCAAGGATTAGCATTTCGCAATTTTAAGCAAGTGGCAAATTGGGCAGAACATCGAGATTATGCAGTGAAACATATTAGAATTCTTTCGGCATTATATGGAGCTATTAGTCCAGAGGAATGTGTGAAGCCGTATCGATTAGATTTAACAATGAATTTAAAGGTTGAAGGTCTAACTTTGAAAAAATATTGGAAAGAAAGAATAACAACTTCTTTTGAAAAGGGAGAGTGTGTAGTCAATCTCGCAAGTAGTGAGTTTTCTTCGTTATTTTCTAGAAAAGATTATGAGTGGGTAGACGTTGATTTCTTTGAGAAAAAATAAGGAGTGTTAAAACAACATTCTACGATTTCGAAAAAAGCTAGAGGGAAAATGGCGGCTTGGATGATGCGCCATCATATTCAAGATAAAGTAGCATTGCAAAATTTTGACTTAGATGGATTTACATTTGATGCATCACTTTCAAAAGAAAATTACTATTGTTTTGTAAAAGAAGTTTCGTAATTTGGTATAAGAAAAAATGTATGGGGTGTTTGAATTATATACAAAAACTATAAAATGAAATAGCCATTACCCATTGACGAACTTGAATAATTATGGTACTATGTCAAAGGTGCTTTTATACCTGATTCCTGATTAGAAATCATATCAGTCGTGCTGACTGGTAAAAAGGCCACTGAGAGAGACATTGATGTGTCTTTTAATTTTTACAAAAAAATGGACCACCAGGATGTGTGGACCAAGAAGAACCCGATAGGGAAGGAGGAAGAGCTAAATGCCAACAATTAACCAATTAGTCCGTAAACCTCGTAAATCAGCAGTTGAGAAATCAGCTTCTCCAGCGTTAGGTAAAGGCTATAACAGTTTCAAAAAATCACAAACGAATACAAACTCTCCACAAAAACGTGGTGTATGTACTCGTGTAGGTACTATGACACCTAAAAAACCTAACTCAGCGTTACGTAAATATGCCCGTGTACGTTTATCTAACTTAATCGAAGTAACTGCGTACATTCCAGGTATCGGTCACAACTTACAAGAACACAGCGTAGTATTAATCCGTGGTGGACGTGTAAAAGACTTACCAGGGGTACGTTACCACATCATCCGTGGTGCATTAGACACTGCTGGAGTTAACAACCGTATGCAAGGTCGTTCTAAATACGGTACAAAACGTCCTAAAAAATAATTTAGGTTAACAAATTAATAAACAATAAACAATAACTCAAAATGATGAAAGGAGGATTATAAATGCCTCGTAAAGGTCCTGTCGCAAAACGTGATGTTTTGCCTGATCCAATTTATAATTCAAAATTAGTTACTCGTTTAATCAACCGTTTAATGGTAGATGGTAAACGTGGTAAAGCAGCAACAATTTTATACAATGCATTTGACATCGTTAAAGAACAAACTGGAAATGATCCAATGGAAGTGTTCGATCAAGCTATGAAGAACATTATGCCAGTATTAGAAGTTAAAGCTCGCCGTGTTGGTGGTTCTAACTATCAAGTACCAGTTGAAGTTCGTTCAGACCGTCGTACTACATTAGGTTTACGTTGGTTAGTAAACTACTCACGCTTACGTGGTGAAGACACTATGGAAGTTCGTTTAGCTCGTGAAATCATGGATGCTGCGAACAACACAGGTGCTTCTGTTAAAAAACGTGAAGATACACATAAAATGGCAGAAGCAAACAAAGCGTTTGCTCACTATCGTTGGTAAGATTCAAAAAGCCTTCGGGCTTTTTAATCTATGCATAAATTAATCATAAAATAAAGAGGTGTAGAACGAAGATGGCAAAGAGAGAATTTACTCTTGAAAACACGCGTAATATCGGTATCATGGCTCACATTGACGCAGGTAAAACTACAACAACTGAGCGTGTACTTTATTACACTGGTAAAATCCATAAAATTGGTGAAACTCACGAAGGTGCTTCACAAATGGACTGGATGGAACAAGAACAAGAACGTGGTATTACTATCACATCTGCTGCTACAACAGCACAATGGAAAGGTCACCGTATTAACATCATCGACACACCAGGGCACGTGGACTTCACAGTTGAAGTAGAACGTTCTCTACGTGTATTAGATGGAGCTGTTGCGGTACTTGATGCACAGTCTGGGGTTGAACCTCAAACAGAAACTGTATGGCGTCAAGCTACAACATATGGTGTTCCTCGTATCGTATTTGCTAACAAAATGGACAAAATTGGTGCAGACTTCTTATATTCTGTACGTACAATTCATGAACGTTTACAAGCAAATGCTCACCCAATTCAATTACCAATCGGTGCTGAAGATGAATTTTCAGGTATCATCGATTTAATTAAAATGAAAGCTGAAATCTATACAAATGACTTAGGTACAGATATCCAAGAAACAGATATCCCTGAAGATTTACAAGATTTAGCTGAAGAATGGCGTGAAAAATTAGTAGAAGCAGTTGCTGAAACTGACGAAGCTTTAATGGAACGCTATTTAGAAGGTGAAGAAATTTCAGAAGCTGAATTAAAAGCAGCTATCCGTAAAGCTACATGTGCGGTAGAATTCTACCCAGTATTATGTGGTTCTGCCTTCAAAAACAAAGGGGTACAATTAATGTTAGATGCAGTAGTTGACTACTTACCATCACCATTAGACGTACCAGCAATTAAAGGGATTGACCCTAATACTGATGCAGAAGTAGAACGTCATTCTTCAGACGAAGAACCATTCTCAGCATTAGCATTTAAAGTTATGACTGACCCATTCGTAGGTCGTTTAACATTCTTCCGTGTTTACTCTGGCACTTTACAATCAGGTTCATACGTTAAAAACTCAACTAAAGGCAAACGTGAACGTGTAGGACGTATCTTACAAATGCACGCTAACTCACGTCAAGAAATTCCTGAAGTATTCTCAGGAGATATCGCTGCAGCAGTAGGTCTTAAAGATACAACTACTGGGGACACATTATGTGACGAAAAAGCAGAAGTTATCTTAGAATCTATGGAATTCCCTGATCCAGTTATCGAAGTAGCGATTGAACCAAAATCAAAAGCTGACCAAGATAAAATGGGTATTGCTTTACAAAAACTTGCTGAAGAAGACCCAACATTCCGTGCTTACACTAACCAAGAAACTGGTGAAACAGTTATCGCTGGTATGGGTGAGTTACACTTGGATATCATCGTTGACCGTATGCGTCGTGAGTTCAAAGTAGAAGCTAACGTAGGTGCTCCTCAAGTATCTTACCGTGAAACATTCCGTGCTTCTACACAAGCTGAAGGTAAATTCGTTCGTCAATCAGGTGGTAAAGGTCAATACGGTCACGTATGGATTGAATTTACTCCTAACGAAGAAGGCGCTGGATTCGAATTCGAAAACGCTATTGTTGGTGGGGTAGTTCCTCGTGAATACATCCCTGCAGTTGAAGCTGGATTGAAAGACGCTATGGAAAACGGGGTATTAGCTGGTTATCCATTAGTTGACATCAAAGCTAAATTATATGATGGAAGCTACCATGATGTCGATTCATCTGAAACAGCCTTCAAAGTTGCCGCTTCTATGGCATTGAAAGCTGCTGCTAAGAAAGCTCAACCTGCTATCTTAGAACCTATGATGGCTGTTGAAATTACAGTTCCTGAAGAATACTTCGGAGATGTAATGGGACACGTTAACGCTCGTCGTGGACGTGTTGAAGGTTCTGAAGTTCGTGGTAACGCACAAATCGTTAAAGGTATGATTCCTTTATCAGAAATGTTCGGTTACGCAACTACATTACGTTCTGCAACACAAGGTCGTGGTACATTCTCAATGACATTCGACCACTACGAAGATGTTCCTAAGAGCATTGCAGAAGAAATCATTAAGAAAAATGGCGGAAATGGCGAATAATGAATCGCTAAAAAACGCAACATCATCAAAGAAGTTAGGTCAACTGGTTGCCTAGCGTAACCAGTTGATTTTTATAGGTATTCTTTGGTATAATTTAAATCGGTAGATACTGTTATAGAATCTAACAAAAATACTCAAACATTTAGGAGGAATTATTTAAAATGGCAAAAGAAAAATTTGACCGCTCAAAACCACACGTTAACATTGGTACAATCGGCCACGTTGACCACGGTAAAACAA
>CAUQAL010000004.1:0-50498 GCA_963515985.1 uncultured Granulicatella sp. | reverse complement strand
CCTGATTTTTCATAACGGTGCATCATTCCTAATTCAGCAATACGGATTGGTAATTCACGGTAGCTGTGGATATGATTTTTATATACCATCATATGGTGAGGACAGTTCATTGGACGTAATACTAATAATTCTCCATCTCCCATATCCATTGGAGGGAACATATCTTCTTGATAATGTGCCCAGTGACCTGAAGTTTTATATAAACCTACATCAGCCATTACTGGAGTATACACATGTTGGTATCCAAGAGAAATTTCTTTATCTACAATGTAACGGTCAATTGTACGACGAATTGTAGCACCTTTTGGTAACCAGAATGGTAATCCTGAACCAACTTCTTGGCTAATCATAAATAAGTCTAATTCTTTTCCTAATTTACGATGGTCACGTTCTTTAGCTTCTTCACGCATTTTCAAGAATTCTTTTAAGTCTGCTTTATCAAAGAATGCTGTTCCGTATACACGTTGCATCATCTTGTTATCAGAATTTCCTCTCCAGTATGCTCCTGCAAGAGATAATAACTTGAAGACTTGAATACGTCCTGTTGAAGGTACGTGAATTCCACGACATAAGTCTACGAAATCTTCTTGTTGATAAACAGAAATTGTTTCATCTTCAGGTAAACCATTAATTAATTCTACTTTATATGGATCATTAGCAAAGATTTCTAACGCTTCTGCACGACTTACTTCACGACGTACGATTGGATAGTTTTCTTTTACAATTTTCATCATTTCAGCTTCTACTTCTGGAAGAGCGTCTTCTGTTAATTGGTTTGGCATATCTGTATCATAGTAAAATCCAGATTCAATTGCTGGCCCTACCCCAAAGTGAATTCCTGGGTATAAACGAGTTAACGCATGTGCTAATAAGTGCGCAGTTGAGTGACGTAAAATTCCTAATGCATCTTCATGGTCTGGTGTTACGATTTCAATACTAGCATCTTCAGTTAATGCATGCTCTAAATCGACTAATTCTCCATTTACTTTACCTGCAAGTGCTTTTTTTGCTAAGCTCTTACTAATATTTTCAGCAACTTCTTTCACTGAAATTCCTTGTTCAAATTCTTTTACAGCTCCATCTGGAAATGTAACTTTAATCATTGACATTGTTCTCCTTCTTTCTTTTCAAAAATGCTTTAAAAAACAAAAAAACCATAGTTTGCATACTCATACAAACTATGGGACGTTATTTCTACGTGGTTCCACCCAAATTCATTCGTTTTAAACGAATCTCTTAAACGGACTAACGCTCCGATACGCCTTGCCTTACTTTATTCAAACAAGGATTCAAAAGTGGTAAAACTATCTCGGATGAAGTGTTCCACCAACCCACTTCTCTCTATTAGATAACCAGATAACAGTTTCTTGTCTTTTTCATCATTTTCAAAATATTTAATTCATTAGTTATTCTACCACTATTTTTATAAAAATCAAGTTATTTGTTTTTTTGAAAATTATGAATAGCGACGATTTTCTCCCGCTAAGAAAATTTCTTTCGATAAGAAACGGACACGTTCAATTAAACGTTTCGCTTTTAACAATTCCACATCTCCACGATTAGAAACACTTAAATGTTCTTGTAATTCTTCAATTGTTAAATTAGATGAAAAGAATGTTGGTAATTCTTGCATCATACGATATTCCAATACAATCATTAAAATTTCATCTCTAAACCATGCAGAATTTGATTCAGCTCCAATATCATCTAACATTAAGATTGGTGAAGTTTTTAAAAATTCAACCTTTTCTTCTAAACGATTCGCACCAATCGCACTTTTTAATTCACTCGATAAAGTTGGAACATGTACTAAAGTTGTTTCAAATCCAAGTTGAGCTAATTCATTTGCAATAGCTGCTAAGAAATACGTTTTTCCCACTCCAAAGGAACCGACTAAATAAATCGCACGATGAAACTCATTTGGTTTTGCAGATAATTCATTAATAAATTGCAATGAAGCTTGAAAAGTTTCTTGACGCTCTTTTGTAATATCTAAGGAATTTAATGTCACCTGTAATAAATTTTTAGGCATATTAATGGCATGGATTCGATTCGTTAAATCATGCTGCTGTTGTTTTTGGATAAACTCTTGAGTTGGACGATACACGACTTCAACAAAACCTTGGTTCACTCTTAAAAGTGGTTCCATCCCTTTAATGTATGTTTCTACTCCTTGGATACGAGCGTCCCTTTGTTGAATATATTCCAATAGGGCTGAATAGCTTTTCACTAAATTTTCTTGTGGAATTTCATCTTGATGTTCTTGTAAAAATTGTTGAACTTCTTTGTCTTGTAAAACTTCTGCTACAATTTTTTGATATTGTTGTTGAAATGCTGTAGTAGCCGTTTTATTGCCAAATAAATCTTGCATTCCTTCCATCACTATTCTCCCTTCACTTGTTCAGAATTCCCACTTGTTTTTAATTGAGAAAGTTGATCTTTTAATAATTGAAGATTTTCATCATCTAGTGGGCTTTCTTTTGTTTCATTTGGTTTCATAGCCCAGTCAGGAACAGAAGCCACTCTTCCTTTTGGAGCATTCCCATAATATTTTTTACCTGAGTATGATTGTGCTTGTCGATTTTCGATTTTTTCTTTACGGCTTGCTTTAAACTCTTTATCTCTTTGACGAACCGCTTCAATGGCGCTTTCAGCAGTTTGAATTCCTTTTTGACTCCAATCATTCGCAATGGTGTCGATTAAATTTTTATTAATTGTTGGATTATTTTTAACCACTAATACGTAATGAATTAAAATATTAATCACTTCTGATGGAATCGTGCCGACTTGAACTAAATCTAAAATTATTCTTTGTTCTCCATTTGAAACATAGCCATTTCTTTGTTGCTTAATACTTGTCATAAAGTCAAATGGCGTCATTTCTTTTGCTAATGTAATTAATCGTTGAATCGCTTGAGGTAAATGAGTATTCGCTACAGTTGTTTCTTGTTGTTCTTCCACAACAACTTCTGAAACTACAGGCATACTTTCTTCTTTCGGAACAACTGAAGTTACAGTAGCCTCCTCTTGTTTAGGAGCTGCTAAATGCTGATTAGCATTAATAATAATCGAATACAATTCCTTTTCATCGATTTCACCCGTAGATAAATCCGCAGCATAAATCACATATTGCGCAATTTCTCTTTCCGTTAATCCATAATATAATTGGAAACTATTTAACATTTGCTTCACTTCATCTGTTAAAGCCTGTTCATGAACAAATTGACTCTTTAATAAGTCCGTTAATAATTCCCAATCAATAGTAGAATTCATAACTAATGATTCTTGTTGCTTCACATCTCTAATCATTTGTTTTTCTTGAGCAATATTTCTCTTGTACTGTGACATATTAAAAGGTAATTGGAATCCTTCTTGGAAAGTACTGGTAACATCTTGACCATAAGGAGCCTTTTCCTTTACACTAAAACGTTTTTGTAAGATTTCAAAACGTTGATGACCTACTTGATTCACTAAAAGTGTAGATAATAAAGCATCTTTGAAAAATAAATTCGGACTCGCTGGTGCTTGTAATTCAAATGTATATTGAGCACTAATCGATTCTTCATCTTCATAGCGATAGGTTTTTAATAAGCCAACTGATTCTAAACGGATTCTTGCTTGATAAAAATCTGGAATTCCCATATTCACTAATGCTAATAAATCTGCCAATCGAATGACATCACTTTGATAGGAATTCGGAGAAAGCTCACTAAATAAGACTAAATATAAAGTTGAGGCTTGAACCCCTAAAAATGGTACATATAATTGCGTCACAAATTGTAATTCACGTTGTGTCAGCCAAACTTGCTGTGTCACTTGAATACAATCACGTGGATTCAACTGACTCCACTTTATTGATTTCTCGTCCATTTGATCCTCCTATTATGATTTACTATCTTTACGATCCATTTCAAAAGACATTCTCTCTAATTCTTTTAAGAACATTTTTCTATCAGTAAATTGACGGTATACACTTGCAAAACGAATATAGGCAATATCATCAATTTTAGCAAGATAGTCCATGACCATCTCTCCAATTAACATACTTGAGATTTCATTTTCTCCTTCTTGATTAATCGTATGTTCTACTTCATTCACAATTTGTTCTAATTGACTTAATGGAATCGGACGTTTTTCAGCAGAACGAACTAATCCATTTAATAATTTTTCACGATTAAACGCCTCGCGATTTCCATTTCTTTTAATGACTAAAATCGGCGCTTTTTCTAATCTTTCAAAAGTTGTGAATCGATAACCACATTCATCACATTCTCTTCTTCTTCGAATTGAACGACCATCGTCTGCTGGACGGCTATCAATCACTCGTGAACCATTAAATTTACATCTTGGACATTGCATGACGATGTCCCCTTTCTTCAAGTTTTTTCTTATTGTAGTATATCATTTTTCGTTTCTACTAGCCACTGTTCAACTTGTTGATATAACTGCTGAATCGTGCCTTGATTATCCAATAAAACTGTCGCTCTTTTTCGTTTTTCTTCAATGGATAATTGAGAATCAATTCGAGACAGCGCTTCTTGTTTGGTATATTGATTTCTCTTCATTAATCGTTCTAATTGTAATTCTTTTGGAATATAAACAACGATAATTTCTTCGCATAATTCCTCATAATGTTTTTCAAATAATAGGGGTAAATCTAAAACAATCATTGTCTCACCTTTTTGACGATGCTCTTCGATTTTGTCTAAAATCATAATTTTAATGAGAGGCTGTAAAAGCTCGTCTAATTTTTGACGGTTTTCTGCATTTGAAAAAATTAATGCTCCTAATTTTTGACGATTTAAACTTCCATCTTCTTCAAATACATCACTACCGAAAACTTTTCTAATTTCTATAGCACCTTGACTATTAGGTTCGACAACTTTACGAGCAACTTCATCTGCATCAATAACAGGAATTTTTAATTGTTTGAAATAAGAAGATACCGTAGATTTCCCAGAAGAAATCCCACCTGTTAATCCAACAATTTTCATAAAATTCCTCCTTATAGCTCTTTTGTTCTATGTTAGATGAAAACAAAGATTCATGCAATAAAAAACTATGTAAGAGAAACAAAAAAGGAAATCCCAGTAATTAAAACCTTTGCTACATTTTGGAAATTCCATTTCTAACTCGAAAACGTCTTCTCTTATATGATGACAAAAAAGGAATTTCCTCGTAGCAGCAGTGATTGAAACGGCATAGCCGTTCCAATCACAGGAAATTTCGAGACCTAGGCTCGAAATTTAGCCATGAAACCACAGGTTTGCTGGCGTCCTTGCTACTTTCAAGAAATTCCCAATTAAAATTTATTTATACGACGAATGCGCTGCACGCTAAACGCCATTACAGTATATAAAACGGTAAATAAAACAATCATCCCTAAATGAAATGCATAACTAGAAAACTCTGTTGAAGAATTACTCACTGCTGAAGTCACATAATAAACAGGGAAGAATTTAGCAATGTTGACTCCATATGAACTTACCAATTCTAAAGGAACAAAAATTCCGGATAAAAATGCCAGCCCCGTCCCCAAAATTGTACTTGCAGCTGAATAAGCATATTGATTCTCGCCAATCACTACTGCACAAAGAAATGACAAAGCATAAGCTGAAATTGCCGAAGCTGTACTCAATAATAAAATCTTCAATGCTTGAGAACTTGCATAAAATTCAGGAGCTAAAATCCCTACAAAAACTAGATTAATGCCAACAATTAAACATACTATCGTTAACCCTGCTAAAAATTGTTCCAACAACACTCGACGCTCATCTTTCATTGCAATCGCAATTCTCTTGGCAACTTCTTTCCCCTTCATTTTAGAAAAAATCGTGCCAAATAAATAAATGAACACTGAAAAATAAATAAATGGACTATAGGCAAAATAAATTTTACCAAATTTTTCTTTAGAGTATTGACTGGATACGGCTCCTTTTTTAGAAAGAAGCGTTACTGTTACTTCTTGATCTATAATCTTTTCAATTCTTTCTGGATCAAAATTCCCTTCTTTTTTCAAAGCAACTGCATATCGAAGATAAGAATTTACATACTCACGAATTAAATGTCCCGATAATGAATTGGAAATTTCCATCTCAACAACTTCTTGTTCTTTTTCCAATTTTGATTGAGCATCACTTGGAATCCATAATCCTGCATCTACATCTCCTGCATAGATAGCTTCTTTCATACTCGTATCAGTTTTTGTCGTTTTTTGTACTTCATGTTTCTTTTGAAGCGTTTGAATCAATTGATTAATAATTTCGTTAGTACCATTCGATTCATCTTTAATCATGATTTTAACTGGGACATCTTCAAAATGCTTCCTTTCATCTATCCCAGAAATTTGAAGTAAAGCCATCCCCATAAAAATGACTAAATAAATAATGCCATATATTTTGTAACGATTCGCAAGTTTTAAAAAATACTTATAAACTGTCATAACGTGTTCTCCTTAATCTCCATAATGCAAAGACCATTAATAGAAGTGTATAAATTCCAAGTAATCCAAAAATACGAGTCATTTGTGTTCCCTCATTTAAACGGTTTAATTGATAAAATCCAGACATAATCAAAGCAACTGGATTATATTGATTCACCCATGGGAGATAGGTATTCATAAATACTCGTATACTACTTCCCATTAATCCTGCAATAGCAGATGCAATCATATTGGTCATTAATGCTACTATAATCCGTCCTTGTATACTCAACTGTTGAAGAGTTCCTATTAAAATTCCAAAGGATAATCCAAAAACATTTCCTATAAGCATTAATAAAATACTACCTGTCCAATCCGTAAATAACTCTAATTTTAAAATTTGAGTCATATACACTAATAAAAGGGCATTCGAAAGCACATTCAACATTAATCCTGTAGCAAAACTGTAAATCAGAAATTTCCATTTACTAAATGAACTTCCCATAACTCTTCGTCCCACTTCAGATAAATTACCATTCATATACGCTACACAAACAACTCCACTAAAAATAGAATACATTGCAAAACTTGCTAGACTTGAATAGAACATCATTGTTCCTTCACTAACATCACTCTTTGTTTCTTTGATCCAACTTTTTTTAAAATCAATGGTAGAGGCACTTTTTCCAAGAGATTGAACTTGTTTGATTTGAGTGACCACATTTTTCAAAACACTTTGAGGAACACCTGATTCTTTTGCCACTACAATATCTAGACTATTTTCAACAAATCCATCTGCTTTTTCTTCAAGCGTTAACTGCTTTCCCTCTTCTGCTGATGCTACTTCAATGATTTCAAAATTCTCCCCTGCTTGTTCAAATACAAAATGAAATGGATGATCCTTCGTAATTGCAACACGAACTGGATTTAATTCCTGATGAATCACACCAGAAAGTGATAAATAAAAGAAAGTCGTTAAAATCACTGGATAACATAATACCCAAAATGAAAAGGCAAAATCTTTTACCGTATTTTTAAATAAATACTTAAATAACTTTAGAAATGTCATCATCTATCACGAAGTCCTTTCCCAGTATAGGCTAGAAATACATCATCTAAACTTGGTTGTTCACTATATAAACGCACATAATTTAACTGCAATTCTTCAATCGTATTGGCTACATGCATTAAATGATTGTTCCCTTTTTTAAAATGAAATTTCAACTGTTGTTTTTGTTCTTCCATTACTAAAATTTGAGGAATTTGTCTTAATCGCTCTAATTGTTCACTTGTTGGAATCGTTGTTAATTCTACTTGAATAATTTCTGAAGTAGTAATCGATGCTTTTAATTCTTGAGACGTTCCAGAGATAATACTCTTTCCTTTATCCATAATCACAATACGATCACTTAATCCATCAACTTCATCTAAATAATGAGTGGTATAAATAATGGTACTACCCTTTTCATTTAATTGACGAATTCCGTCTAAAATAAACGAACGACTTTGAGTATCAACTGCAACAGTTGGTTCATCAAAGAAAATTAAAGATGGTTTATGGACAATCCCACAAGCAATATTTAATCGACGTTTCAATCCTCCACTTAATTTTTTCGGGAGAAATTTACGAAAATCTTGTAATTCTGTAAATTCAATCGCTTCTTTTACATATTGTTTTCGCAATGTTGAATCTGAAATATATAATCCACAAAAGAAATCAATATTTTCTTCCACTGTTAAATTATCTAAATAAGCTAACTCTTGTGGCACAATTCCAATTTGCCCTCTAGCTTTAGCAGATAATGGAAATTGATTTTCTCCTAACACTGTAATCTCTCCACTATCAAATGTTAAAAATCCTAGCATACAATTGATTAAAGTTGTTTTTCCACATCCATTTGGGCCAAGAAGCGCTAATAACTCCCCTTTTTGAATCTCAATTTCAAAGTGATTTAACGCCATTAAATCTTTATATCGTTTCACTAAACCTTTTACTACAATACTTGTTTCCATATGTTCACCTATCCTTTCGTCACAATCTTAGTATATAAAATGTCTTCACTCTTACCTAGTGTCAAATATCATCATCTGCATATGACATTTGTCATATTTTTATAGAATTTTGTGGCTTTTGCAGTTATACTACAATAAAAAGCAGATTGGAGGGATAGTCTTGCGTACATTCATTGAAAAGTCATTATTTTTTATTCTCATCAGTATTTTTTTAACACAGGAAAATATTGAACTTTCAACAATTTTTCTAGGATTTTGTATCTATATCCTCTCTCTTTCCCCTTATGTCAGTTCAAAATTCATTTCATCGATTGCATTAGGGATTTCTGGAATACTTTGTATTCTCTTTCCACAGACTGGACTTTATAGTGTTCTATTCATCATGCATGCGGTTCATTTATTTGGTTTAGGGGGGATTTTTTCTGGATTAATTTTATTTTTATATCCTCATTTATTTACCCTTATCCTCGGTATCATTGGCAGTTATATTATGTTACAAACTCAAAAGGATGAGGCTTTTCAAAAGAAAAATTATCAAATACAAAATGATTTAGAACTTGAACGTCTACAATTAGTCCAACGCCAACAATCAAGTTCTGAAGAAGTTTTAAAACAAATGGAAATTGCCACGTTAAAAGAAAGAAATCGGATTTCTCATGCATTACACGATCAACTAGGACATACTTTGAGTGCTTCTATTATGCAATTGGAAGCTCTACAAATTATTACAACGGAACCCGTTATTGAAGAAAAATTAGAACATTTATCAAGCATTTTACAACAGGAAATGGATAACATTCGATTAACCATTCACCAAATGTATGATGACTCCTTCTCACTTTCGCAAAGAATGGACACACTCCTTCAACCTTTAAAGGAAAAAGCACAAGTGAATTTTACAAACACTATATCAGATAGTATTCCGATTACTATAAAATATGATATTTTAACGATTTGTAAGGAATTGACGACAAACTTTATGAAACATTCCAATGGAACGCAACTTCAATTATTCCTTTTAGAACAAAAAACAACCTACACCATTGATTATAGAGACAATGGTGACCGTCCAACTAATACTCCCTCAGGCATGGGCCTTACAATGATGAAGGAACTAGTGGAAAAACATAATGGAGATTTTACACTTCAAACAAAAAATGGATACGAAATTTTTATTCGTATTCCAAAACAGGAGGCCTCTCATGATTAAAACGATACTTATTGATGATGATTTTTTAGTGTTACAAGCATTAGAAACCATTCTTTCTGCCCAATCTCATATTGAAGTCGTTGGAATGGGAAGTAATGGAGCTGAAGCGATTCAACTATACGAACAACATCAGCCTGATTTAGTTTTAATGGACATTCGAATGGAACCTACTTCTGGAATTGATGCAGCTAGTCAAATTTTACAAGACTATCCTGAGGCAAAAATTTTATTTTTAACGACCTTTCAAGATGATGAATATATTACGAAAGCATTAGCGATTGGCTGTAAAGGATATTTATTAAAACAACATATTAAAGGCATCATCCCTGCAATCGAAGCAGTTATGAATCATCAAATTGTATACGACTCAACAATCGATATGCCGGTAAAAAAAATCTATCAAAGAAAAACAAGCAAACTGCTTAATGAACGTGAAAATGAATTATTATATTTAGTAGCAGAAGGATACAATAATAAAGAAATCGCAGAAAAAATGTACTTAAGCGAAGGCACCATCCGAAACTACCTCTCCTTACTTCTAGAAAAATTAAACCTAAGAGACAGAACCCAATTAGCCATTTATTACTATAAAGATTTGGTAGAATGAACTATTAATGACGAAACAAAGACACCACAAAGTGGTGTCTTTTTAATGTGCCATTATAAAAAAAAGGAATTTCCTATTAAAAATATTTTTAGAAATTGTGAGAATTCATTTAAATATTTTCTTGCCAATTCATCATTGCCTTCTCTAACTCTAAAAAATTACAATTTGATTTTCTAACAATTCCTGTTGTCTTTTGTTTATTATATATTTTTTCGACCTTTTTTAAAATCTTATTCTTTATCTTTAAACAAAAAGCATATTCTTTTTCAAATAAATCTTTATATCTTTGATCTTGTAATTCACTAAATTCAATTCTTTCAAAATATCCTTGAGGCACTGGTATCATTTTTTTAATATCTAATATAGATAGTACATGCATTTTTTCTTTATCAGAATAATATTTATAGATATCCCCTTTTATAGTAATACTATTACTAATTACTTCATATATCAAAAAATGCTCATCAGAAACATTCTTCCATCTTATATGTTTTTCTTTTGCAGAAGAAATCGGAATAAAGTAATAATAATTTTTTATACCCACTATAATCCCAACAAAAGGTTTAATACTCTTTCTATAAGACGAATTATAATAAACTTCTGAATCTATTTCATTTAAATATTTTAGGTAATCAGGATTTACAGTATAAAACCCATATTTAGCAACTTCTACCATCTTATTCTCCTAAAAAAAGCAGAGAAGTTTAAACCTCTCTGCTCACTTTAATGTTTCACCTTTTGGATATAGGTAGTGAGACACCTTCTTTAATGCTCCACCTTTAATGGTAGCGGGACACCCTATTACTCACTGAAAGTGTATCAAAAATCTTTATTAAAGTCAAAAAAATTAGTATTTATTTTTTTATCAAAAATTCCATTTCTAACTTCAATACGTCTCCCATCTTATGATGACAAACAAAAAGGAATTTCCCCGTAGCAGCAGTGATTGAAACGGCATTAGCCGTTCCAATCACAGGAAATTTTGAGACCAAGGCTCGAACTTTAGCAATGAGACTCGCTACGCGAGGCTGCTTGCGTCCTTTGCTACAATTTGGAAATTCCATTAAAATAAATTCTTTATATTATAAACGATTGTTCAACTCTTCTGCTAAGTCTTCAAATCCTGGTTTACCTAATAAAGCAAACATATTTTTCTTATACGCTTCAACACCAGGTTGGTCAAATGGATTCACACCATTTAAGTAACCAGAAATACCTACAGCGATTTCGAAGAAGTAAATTAAATGACCTAAAGTATAAGCTGACATATCAGGAATTGTTACAACAAAGTTTGGAACTTGACCATCCGTATGCGCTAATAAAGTACCTTGGAAAGCTTTTGTATTTACAAAATCCATTGTTTTACCTTGTAAATAACCTAAACCATCTAAATCTTCCTCAGTTTCAGGAATTGTTACAGTTTCATTAGGAGTACCCACTTTAATAACCGTTTCGAAGATATTACGTTGACCTTCTTGGATATATTGACCTAATGAGTGTAAATCAGTTGAGAAGTTCGCACTTGAAGGATAAATACCTTTCAAGTCTTTCCCTTCAGATTCACCGAATAATTGTTTCCACCATTCAGAGAAGTATTGTAAAGTTGGCTCATAATTAATTAATAATTCAGTCACTTTACCTTTACGGTATAACACATTTCTAGCTACCGCATATTGATAAGCTTCATTTTCTTTTAAGTTTGGTGAGCTATAAGCTACACGAGCATCTTCAGCCCCTTGCATTAACGCATCTACATCTGCACCAGTTACAGCAATTGGTAATAAACCTACAGCTGTTAATACAGTAAAACGTCCACCTACATCATCTGGAATCACAAATGTTTGATAACCTTCAACATCTGCTTCTGATTTTAATGCTCCACGAGCGCGGTCAGTTGTAGCGTAAATACGATTTACAGCTTCTTCTTTACCATATTTTTTAATTAATAAATCTTTGAACACACGGAACGCAATCGCTGGTTCTGTAGTTGTACCTGATTTAGAAATTACGTTTACTGAAAAATCACGGTCTCCAATTAACTCAATTAAACCATGTAAGTAAGTTGAGCTAATGCTGTTTCCTGCAAATAACACTTGAGGTGTTTTACGTTGTTCTGCTGGTAAATAGTTGTAGAATGCATGATTTAAGAAATCAATTGCTGCACGAGCTCCTAAATATGAACCACCGATACCAATCACAACTAATACTTCAGAATCTTCTTGAATTTTTTTAGCTGCTTCTTTGATACGAGCAAATTCTTCTTTATCATAGTCACGAGGTAAGTTAATCCAACCAGTGAAATCTGCACCTGCTCCTAATCCCTCTCTTAAATCTTTATCAACTGCTGTTACAGTTGATTGTAATTGATCGATTTCTTCTTGATTAAAGAAACCTAATGCTTTGGAATAATCAAATGAAATATGTCCCATAATGAACCTCCTAAAAATTTCTTCTTCTATTATATCAATTTTTCTATAAAATGAGTACTACTATGCTTTGGTTTCCTTCGGCTTTACAAATTTTTCTTGCGCTTCTTCAATCCAATACGGCAATTGATGCGCTAAAGATGAAAATCCAATTGGAGGAGTAAAGCGTTTCTTATTTCTCTTAATTCTTGTTGGTGTAGAAGGTACATCTAATTTTTCTAATGCACGAATCGATAAACTAATTTTATCGGTAAATTCATCTACATCAATGACTTTTGCAGTTACTTCTTCTCCGATTTTTACAAAATGATGTACATTATCCATATATCCATGCTTACATTCAGAAATATGAATTAATCCTTGTGTTTCTTCATCCAATGCTAGAAAAATTCCATAGGGCTGGACTCCTGTCACTTTAGCAGTAATCACATCTCCAATGCGATACGTCTGTGTCATGTTCAAACCCTACCTTTTCACTACTGTCGTTGATTCAATCACAACATCTTCTAATGGACGATCTTGACCATTGCGTTTAACGGATTCAATTTTTAATACGACATCCATTCCTTCCACAACACGACCAAAAACCGTATGACGATGATCTAACCAAGGTGTTCCGCCATCTTTTGCATAAGCTTCAACAATTTTTTCTGGCCATCCCATCTCTTTTAATTGTATTAACATTTGAGCTGGAACATGTTTTGCTGTTACGATAAAAAATTGTGAACCATTTGTATTTGGTCCAGCATTTGCCATTGAAAGAGCTCCGTAAAGATTAAATAATTCTTTTGAAAATTCATCTTCAAATTTTGGACCCCAAATCGATTCTCCACCCATACCAGTACCAGTTGGGTCTCCACCTTGAATCATAAAGTCTTCAATAACACGATGGAAAATCACTCCATCGTAATAACCATTTTTCGCATGTGTCACAAAGTTTTTAACCGTCTTCGGTGCACGCTTTTTAAATAATTCTAACGTAATATCCCCCATATTTGTATGTAAAATTACAACAGGGTTTCCTTTTAATTGTCTTCTTAATTGTGGAAATATAACCATTTTCCCCTTCTTCTTCCCTTCGTTTCTAAGTTTTATACTGCTTCAATTAAACCATAAAATGCCTTTTTTATCAATTTATGGACGAAGTTTCACCCTACTCTTCTCCAACAGAAGTAACAATTTGTGCCCAGTAGCGATCTACTAACAAATCTTTTTCTGGCTTTGCTCTTTCCAATTGTTTTTCAGCTATTTTTAACAAATCATCTGAAACTGGAATAAAATGAGAAATTTGCTTTCCATTTACAATATAAATTCCTACTCCTGCTTCTTGTTGATTACTAAAAAAAATACGATCAAAGACGATATTTTTTTGCAACATTCGATCTACACAGTAATATTTTACAATTTCAATAATACGATCGTCGTAACCTTCTTCAGCAATGCATAGCTTTTCAAAAAATTCATCACAACTTCCTACATAACGAACAGCATATCCGCAATCTAAGAAATCTTGATTCGTTGTTTGATCATCGATTAAGACTTGTTGCAATTCCTTTTGCATCTCTTCTTCTTTTGGGAAGAAATGAATCAAAATTTTCTTATCCATATCTTGGTAATTCAAAATATATGGAATAAAATATTTTTGCTCACAATGTGGACAAGTACATTGAAATACTGTTTGATTGATTAATTTTTCTTTTAACTCTGGAGTTTCAGTCACATTCACATTTTGATAAATCGTATAGTCAAAAGACTTTTGACATGTTTCACAGTGAATTGGGACTTGATTTACTTCTGTCATGAATATACCTTCTTTCGAATTCTACTGTGCCTAGTATACCACGCTCGTTAAAAACTTTCCCCTTTTATTTACTGTTTTTCCTTTCCATATTTGGTATAACGTTTCAGAATATGGTATAGTATAAAGGACTAATTAGGAAAGAGTGTATATATATGACTATTTTTGAAAATTATCCTTTAATAGCAGCATTATCATCAATATTATTTGCACAATTTGTTAAATTTCCAATTGCCTTTTTCACTCGAAAAAAAGGAGCACATTTATCCCTTATGACAAGTACGGGTGGAATGCCGAGTTCTCACTCTGCTGCCGTTACTTCACTCATTACAGCTCTTGGATTGGAATATGGATTTGCTTCTCCACTTGTAGCAATTGCCACAACATTTGGTGTAATTGTCATGTTCGATGCGATGGCGGTTAGACGTCAAAGTGGTGAACAAGGAATTTTATTATCACAATTATTTGAAGAACAATTAAGAGATGAATCTACAAAATTATCAGAAATTGAAATTGATGATGATGAACCAATTCAATTATTTAATACAGAAGAAAATAAAAAATTAATTATTAAGAAATATCTTGGACATAAACCAGTAGAAGTATTTGGTGGTGCAATGACAGGAATTGTGATTGCTCTCCTACTACGCTTCTTATATTTCTAAGAATGGAGAATGAAATGACAACAACAGAAATCGTAGATATTGCCATTATTGGTGGCGGACCCGTTGGATTATTTACTGCTTTTTATGCAGGACTTCGTCAAGCAAGCGTAAAAATTATCGAAAGCCTTCCTCAACTTGGAGGACAACCTGGAATGTTATATCCTGAAAAAATGGTTTACGATATCCCTGCTTATCCTGAAATTTTAGCTGGAGATTTAGTAGAAAACTTAATCAAGCAATTAGATCGATTTGAAGCTACACAAATTTGCTTAGAAGAAGAAGCTCTTCAAATTGAAAAGCACGAAGACTACTATGAAATTACAACTTCTAAACAAAAACACTTTGCAAGAACGATTATTATTGCATGTGGGAACGGAGCTTTTCGTCCTCGTAAATTAGAATTAGAAGGTGCAGAAAAATATGAAAATCATCAACTGCACTACTTCGTGACTAATTTAGAACAATTTAGAGATAAAAACATCGCCATTTGTGGTGGTGGAGATTCAGCCGTTGATTGGGCATTAGCGTTAGAAAATATCGCCAAAAAAGTTAGCATCATTCACCGTCGTCCACAATTCAGAGCACACGAACATAGTGTTGAATTACTTCAAAATTCTTCTGTTGAAATCTTCACACCATTCATTCCAGAACGCTTAAATGGAGATGGAAATACGCTTCAATCTGTTACATTCAAACAAGCTCGTGGAGAAGAAGAAATTGAATTAGAAGTGGATGACTTTATTGTCAGCTATGGTATTTCCTCTTCTATTGGATCCATTAAAGATTGGGGATTAGAACTTCAAAGAAATGCGATTATCACGAATAGTAAAATGGAAACAAACCTTCCAGGTATATTTGCTGTTGGTGACATTGCCACATACGAAGGAAAAGTGCAAATTATCGCAACAGGATTTGGGGAAGCTCCGATTGCTGTTAACCAAGCAATGGCATACATTCATCCTGAGAAGAGAATCCAAACGATTCATAGTTCTTCTCTTTTCTAATAATCTATGTTATAATGATGTATTCGTTTCCACTTTTAAATTCTGGAAACGTGGAAGGAGAGTTTTTTATGAAAAATACAAAAGAATTACATGAATATGCACTATCACTTCTTCACGAACGTGGAGTTGAGTTAGAAGAAATTGCAAAATTAGTTCATTTCTTACAAGAACCATATTTTCCTAATTTAACACTTGAACACTGCTACAATAATGTTGAATTTGTTCTAAAAAAACGTGAAGTACAAAACGCCATTATTACAGGAATTGAGTTAGATAAATTAGCAGAAAAAAATCAACTATCTCAACCATTAAATGATATTCTTACAAAAGATGAAGGTTTATATGGTGTAGACGAAATTCTTGCTTTATCTATCGTAAATGTATATGGTTCTATCGGATTTACAAACTATGGTTATATCGATAAAGTAAAACCAGGAATTTTACAATTATTAAATGATAAATCAAGTGGCTACTGCCACACTTTCTTAGATGATATCGTAGGTGCTATCGCAGCAGCAGCAGCAAGTCGTGTAGCCCACGGATATCCAGAATACCAAGAATCAGAATTAGATTAATGTAATAAAATAACAAGGACGGCAGGAAAATCGATTTTACGATTTTCCTGCCGTCCTTTTTCATCTTCAGCAAAGCCTAGCCACATTGTATTCGCAACCTTATATTTGTTCGCTTTAAAGAAAACAGGCTTTGCGCTGTTGCTCGAGTACTATCAACCACTCTGGATGATAGTACTGGAAAATTTGAGACCCTAGGCTCAAATTTTAGCCAAGAGACCCGCACAGGGGCTACTGGTGTCCATAGCAACCCAAGCAAAGCCTAGTTTTCGTCCTCTTCCATTTCTTCGAGACGCTTTTTCATAATTTTCTTAATTTCATAAGTATCAACTTCATACTGTATACATTCACACTCTTCAGCAAAAGCTTCTAAAATACCCTCATATTCCTCTTCATCAAATTCTACCGCAAATACAGGACGACCATCCTGTACACCAATAAAAGCTCTATCTTGATCATCTATGAATACTAAACAATCAAATTCTTTATCAAAATCATACTCAAGCTCCATATATGATTTCAACAATTCAACTGCTACATCATTTAAACCCGCTTCAAAAATAACCATCTTTTCTACTGCAGCACCATAGTTAGTTTCAAAACGAATACGATACCCTTGTTCAGCTAATGCACGAACTTCAAGAACAAAATCTTTTTCTTCTTCTGACGTAATTCCTAAACCGTGGGACACTTGCATGAGCTTCACACCACTATCGTATTCACTATCACTATAATAAATACGATATTTCTTTTCCGGATTATCGATAATAAATTCCTCTTGATCTTTTAGCACAGTATATTCTTCTCGACAATAAGGACATTCAAATTCAAAAATAGACGCATCCAAAAGATAAGGAATCAATTCCTGTTGCCTTGGCAATTCAACTTTTTGATATTCACGTACATTAAAATGTCGTCTGCAATACAAACATCTAATCTCTCTATCTACAAATAATTTTCCCGTCATCTCATCACCTATTTACTCTATATTCATCCAAATCGTAGCATCATCATCATCCACGTAAGTTGTCCACGCTACTCCAAATGAAGCCTTCTTAGCTGCTGGTGGATAGTAAACGACACCATTCGAATCCACTTCAATTTCATAGTGTTCTGGATCTACCTTTTCAGCCCACATTCCAACTGCTAACTGATTCCACTGCCACTGGGCTCCTAATAAATCAATTCCCTCATAAGATTTAATATAGCGCATTTCCTCGAAATCCATCGAAGTTTTTAATACAACTGTTTTTCCCACTAATTCCTCTAACTGAGCTGGTCTTAAACGATACGCCCCATTGACTAAATTTTCTTTCCATACTCTTAATTGCGTAAATTCGTAATGCATTGGAATGACTTCTCCATCTGCTTCTAGCCAAAATTCTCCAATCGTTGTTTTTAAAATATGTACAGGATTAACCGTCTTATTTTTTCTTCCGAAAATTGTTTTTTCTCTTAATTCATTTTCTCTAGAATTATAAATAATCTCTTCTCTCGGAATAGATAAATGATACTCGTTCACGGCTTCTTGGTGGGAAGAAACAACATTGGTGATATATTTCAATTCTTCTATTGGAAAATCCGCTGCCTCTTCATCTCCATAAAAGACTTTTTCAACGAAAGCTTCCACTTCTTGGAAATATTCTCCCACAGGAACTGTTACATAATCTCCCACTTCTACTTCTAGATTTTTATGACATAAATATACATATTGTTTTCGACTGCCTTCAAAGCTCACACGGCAATATTTATATTCTCCATCTTGATAAGTCGGCTCAACTTTTTCTTTTGAGGCAACACTAAATTCACGGCAAGATTCTAAGAAGTCTAATAATTTAAAAATTTCTTCTTCAAATAAACTAATCTCATAATATTCTGTTAAATATCTTCCACCTTTAATAAAAGGACGCAATCGAAGTCCTAATAAGCAGACATCTGATTCATATTCTTTAGGAGAAAAATATAAAGCAATATCCTCTTCTTCAAATGATAAATGCCAAGGCTCTGTTCCTTCATTTTCTTTCATTCTTCTTAAAGATTCAATCCATTGATCCACTTCTCTTACACGGAGAAATTCCCCATTAACTTTTAAAGATACAAAAGCATTTTCAATCGAACATTTTCCATGCACCCATTGATTAGGAGTAGCTTCTTTTCCAATCGTACTTCCATCAAACTCAAATGACAATGTTGTACCTAGAAATAATTTTTCTTTAAAATGAACTTTATTTCTCATATAATTCCTCCCTGTTCTTCTCTTGTATCTTATCATTTTTCAATTTTATTCGCTATCAATATAGGTGGATATTGCCATCCCACATTTCATATGATAAACTATTGTTAAGTTATAAATTAACAACGGAGGTGTATCATGTTTTCAGCAAATCGTCTAAAAGAAATCCGTATTCAACAAGGGTATTCTCAATCTTTTATCGCCAAACAACTAGAAATTAGTCGAGTCGCTTACCATCATTGGGAAAATGGAAAAACAATTCCAAATCAAAAAAATTTAATCGCATTAGCAGACATTTTCAATGTAGAAGCCAGTTATTTTGAATCGGAATATACTATTGTGACAAACTATTTACAACTGCATTCGAACAATCAAAAAAAGGCAGAACACTATGTAGAGCAATTGCTTCATCAGCAACAAAGTCAAAAAACGCTCTATCCGATTACCGTATTAGCAGAAGTAAAACTTTCTGCCGGATTAGGAAAAGGAATTTTTGATGAATATGAAACAGAAATTGTCTACTCTCCAACAGAACAACGAGGGTATGATATTGCTGCATGGATTCAAGGAGATTCGATGAGTCCCGCTTATCAAAATGGTGAAGTCGCTCTTATTCAAGCCAATGGATTTGACTATGATGGAGCAGTCTATGCCCTAACATGGAACGAGGCTGTTTATATTAAAAAATTATATCGACATGAACAAGGCTTTAGAATGGTTTCTTTAAATCCGAATTACCCAGAGCAATTCATTCCTTATGAAGAAAATCCACAAGTCGTTGGACTCGTCGTAAATCACTTTATGCCGGTATCTGCTTCCTAGAGGTTCAAAATGACCGTTATTGATTATGCAAGAGAACCACATAGTGATATTGCCTTTATTGATATGAAATCATTCTATGCTAGTGTGGAGTGTGTAGACCGTGGATTAAATCCATTAACAACTTGCCTTTGTGTCATGAGTCGTGCAGATAATGCTAATGGACTGATTCTTGCTTCTTCCCCTATTTTTAAGAAGATTTTTGGAAAAGCAAATGTCAGTCGCTCTTATGATTTACCTTTTCATATTCAAACAAGAAAATTCAATCTTGCTGCTGCAAAAAGACAAGGTTTACCCATCAATCGTAATTTTATAGGCTATGTAGAAAATTGGGCGCAAAAAACATTAATTGTACCCCCGAGAATGGATCGCTACATTGAAAAAAATATGGAAATTCAAAAAATTTTTCAAACATTTGCTGCACCGACAGATATTCTTCCTTATTCCATTGATGAAGCCTTTATTGATTTAACTTCTTCCTTGAATTATTTTATCTCGCATCATCAATTAACCAAAAAGGAAAAATTAGATGTTCTTTCTTCCAAAATCCAACAAGAAATATGGAGAAAAACAGGCATTATTTCAACTATTGGAATGAGCAATGCAAATCCCCTTCTTGCTAAACTAGCTCTCGATAATGAAGCTAAAAAAACAAAAACAATGCGAGCAAATTGGTCCTATGAAGATGTTGAAACAAAGGTATGGGCGATTCCGTCTTTAACCGATTTCTGGGGAATTGGCAGTAGAACAGAAAAAAGATTACATAAACTAGGCATTCATAGTATTCGTGAATTAGCTGAGAGTAATCCGGATGATTTACAAAAAGAATTTGGCATCATAGGAGTTCAACTTTGGTTTCATGCCAATGGAGTCGACGAAAGTAATATCCATCAACCATATAAAGTACAATCAAAAGGAATTGCTAATTCACAGATTTTACCACGAGATTATATTCATCAAGAAGATGTAGAAGTTGTCTTATCAGAAATGGCAGAACAAGTAGCGATTCGATTAAGAAGACGACATAAAAAAACAAAACTCATTTCTATTTATATTGGCTTTTCAAAATATGAAATGAAGTCCTCCCTTCATTGTCAAGAAGCCATTGAACCAAGTAATCAAACAGCGGTCTTAACAAAGGCTGTCTTACAATTATTTCGCAAAAAATATCATAGCGGTGCTGTTCGCCAAATTGGAGTACGCTATAGTGACTTAGTCGATGATAAATATTCTATCATTTCATTATTCGATGATCCCATCCTCATGGAAAAAGAAGAAAAATTACAACAAGCCATTGATAGCATTCGAGATGAATTTGGATTTTTATCCATTCAAAAAGGAACTTCCTTATTAGAAAGTTCGAGAAATATTGCTCGTAGTAAACTCATTGGAGGACATTCTGCTGGAGGTTTGGAGGGATTAAAATGATTGATCGTTCTTATTTACCCTTTCGTTCTGCTCGCTTATATCAAGATCGAAAAATGGCAAAGTGGATGGGATTTTTCCTTTCTGAACATACAAGTGCATTAGAAAATGATGCAATCCCTATCCCTACTCATTCACAACTCAGTTTAGAAGAAAAATATTTATTATTAGGGCAATTACAGTTATATTCTTTAAAAGCTTATATTTCTATTCTTGAAAACAAGCAACTATCGCACTATACAGGCACATTAGAAAATCTCACTGCTACAGAATGTTTATTAAGACTCAGTAATGGCTATCAAAGAATTTTCATTGAAAATATTGTCTCTATTCAACAAGTAGAGGAGGAACAGGATGAATCAACAAGATTATTATCGTAATGAACTACAAATGAATTATTTTAGTGAAGAGTACCGTCGTTTTGAAGAAGATTTTTATCGCTATTCTTCTCTAACGATTCCTCTGACTTTTTTAATCGATGATGTATTATTATCCATGGCAAAATCAAATCGCCCTTATTTTAAACTGAATGGGAAAAATTCATTGGACCATCAGGATCATTATTTTCTCTTTACAATTGAAGAAGAAGCGACTCAACCATCGATTCGCCTCTATCACTATCGTTGCGTGGCGCATTCACTAGAACAATTAAAGACACAATATCTTTTACAACAACAAAAACAGCTCTCTCCTCATTAGGAAAGAGCTGTTTTTTTATTGCTGTAGCACAAGCCATGAGATTCGCGCAAGCGAAGCTGCTGGCGTCCTTGCTACTATACTAAGAAGTCATCCCATCATTTATCCGTTCCTTCGTCATATGACCGAAACAAAAATGACTTCCATAGTAGCACTAGTGATAGAATCTGACATCACAGATTCTATCACCGGAAAATTTGAGACCTTAGGCTCAAATTTTAGGCATGAAACCATAGGTTTGCTGCCGTCCGCCTGCTACTATAACAGGAAGTCTTTTAAAACAAATTTACTCTTCGCCGTTAAGCGCTTCTGGATAAAATTCACGGACAATTGTCGCACAACGATGACATAATGTTGGAGCATCTTCTAATGTTCCGACTTCTACTTTCACCGCACGGCAACGTTGACAAGTTTCCCCTTGTGCATGTTCAACAACAACTGAAACACCTTCACCTTGAACTGCATTTTCAGGAGCTGCTGTTCCTACAGGAGCAACTTCTAATTGACTAACGATGAATAATTGAGCAACATCTGTTTGTAAGCTGTCTAATAAATCAGCCACTTCTTGAGTTGGATATAATGTCACTTTTGCTTCAAAGTTTTTACCAATTAATTTTTCATTACGAGCTTCTTCTAATGCTTTAAGAGCTGTATTACGAACTTTAAAGAATTCAGCCCAACGAGCTAAAATAGCTTCTTCACCTTCATAATGAGTGACTTCAGGGAATTCTGCTAATTGAACATAAGCTTCCTCTTCTTTTAAGTATTTCCATACTTCTTCTGTTGTATGTACTAAAATTGGACTCAATAATTTTGTTAATTTCACTAAGATATCATACAATACTGTTTGCATTGCACGACGTTCAAAACCATTTTCTTGATCAATATACACAACATCTTTAGCAAAGTCTAAATAGAATTGTGATAAGTCAACTGTACAGAAGTTAATAACGCCTTGGTAAACTGTTGAGAATTGATAGTTATCATATGCTTTACGAATACTATCTACTAATTGATTGAATCGTACTAACATATATTGATCTACTGTACGTAAATCTTCAAATGCTACTGCATGAGCTTTAGGATCAAAGTCAGTTGTATTTGCCAACATAAATCTCATTGTATTACGGATTTTACGGTAAACTTCTGATACTTGGTTTAAGATTTCATCACTAATACGAACGTCTGACTCATAGTCCACAGAACTTACCCATAAACGAATAATATCTGCCCCTTTAGTCTTCATTTCTTTAGCTGGAGAAATAACGTTTCCTAGTGATTTACTCATTTTTTTCCCTTCTCCATCCATTACGAATCCTTGAGAAAGAACTGATTTATATGGAGCTTTTTTATGAACCGCAACACTAGTTGTTAAACTTGAATTAAACCATCCACGGTATTGGTCACTACCTTCTAAATACATATCCGCTGGGAATGATAATTCTTCACGAGTTCCTAAAACTCCAGCATGAGAACTACCTGAGTCGAACCATACATCCATGATATCTAACTCTTTTGTAAAGATACCATTTGGAGAATCTGGATGAGTGAACCCTTCTGGTAATAAGTCTTTTGCATCCCATTCAAACCATACATCTGAACCATGTTTTTCAAAAATTTGAGCAACGTGTTCTGTTGTTTCTGATGTAATAATTGGTTCACCATTTTCAGCATAAAATACAGGTAATGGAACTCCCCATACACGTTGACGGGAAATTACCCAGTCTCCACGGTCACGAACCATGTTATAAATACGAACTTGACCAGAAGGGTGATACCATTTAACGTCGTTTTCAATCACATCTAAGATTTCTTGACGGAATGCATCAATTGAAGCAAACCATTGAGGTGTCGCACGGAAAATAACTGGTTTTTTCGTACGCCAGTCATGTGGATAGCTGTGTACAAAGTAACTTAAGTTTAATAGTGCACCTTTTTCAGTTAATAAATCTGTAATTACTTTATTCGCATCTGCATAGAACATACCTTCAAATCCAGGTGCTTCATCTGTATAACATCCTTGGCTATCTACTGGAGATAATACTGCTAAATTATATTTACGAGAATAATAGAAGTCGTCTTCCCCGTGTCCAGGAGCTGTATGTACTAAACCAGTACCCGCATCTAATGTTACATAATCCCCATTCATGACTAATGATTCACGTTCATAGAATGGATGCCAAGCAGTCATATATTCTAATGCGCTACCTGGGAATTCCTGTAAAATTTCTACATTTTCCCATGATAAAGTAGCTGTTAATGATTCTACTAAATCTTTAGCAACAACGAATATACCAGCAGAAGTTTTCACTTGTGCATATACATAATCTGGATGAACGAAAATTCCTAAGTTTGCAGGAAGTGTCCATGGAGTTGTTGTCCAAATAACAAATGAAGTATCTTCACCCAATAAGCCTTTTCCATCTTTTACTTTGAATGCTACATAAATAGAAGCACTTTCTACATCTTTATATTCGATTTCTGCTTCTGCTAATGAAGATTCACTAGATGGTGACCAGTAAATTGGTTTTAATCCTTTATAAATATAGCCGTTTTCAGCCATTTTACCAAATACACGAATTTGTTCTGCTTCGAATTCTGGTTTTAATGTTACATATGGATTATCCCATGTACCAGTTACACCTAAACGTTTGAACACTGTTCTTTGATTGTCGATTTGACGCCAAGCATATTCTGCACATAATTTACGGAATTCTGCTACTGACATTTTTTTACGATCAACACCTTCAGCATTTGCTAAAGCTTGTTCAATTGGTAAGCCGTGTGTATCCCAACCAGGAACAAATGGAGCGCGGAATCCGCTCATTGATTTACTACGTACGATAAAGTCTTTTGAAATTTTATTTAGCGCATGTCCCATATGAACATCCCCATTCGCATATGGAGGGCCATCATGTAATACGAAAGAAGGTTTGCCTTCATTTTTTAACTGACGTTGCGCATAAAGGTTTGCTTCTTCCCATTCTTGTTGATAATCGATTTCTTTTGTAGGTAAATTCCCACGCATTGGAAATTCTGTTTTTCCAATTTGCAATGTTTCTTTCATTTTCATTGCATTTCCTCCTTTGTCTATAAAATAAAAAATCCCCTGCAAAAGCAGGGGCGAAAGTTTCGCGGTACCACCCAAATTCTTGAAAAGTATTCAGTACTTTTCAACTTGGTAAATTTTTAACGCTATTTAGGCGATATTTCTTACTATTATTTCGGAAATATATCTCAGAGATGATTCTCTATCTTTGAGGGACATGCTAAACTTTCACCAATCATTAGCTCGCTAATTGTTTCAAAAATAGAACGTTCTCGTCCATGAATATCAAAATAATACGCTATTTTTATTAAAAATGCAAGTAGTTCAGTTTGACAAAATAACTTTTCACTGGAAATTTAGCCATGAGATTCGCATCGCGAAGCTGCTGGCGTCCTACTGCTACTGTTAAAAAAGTCACTTTCTATCCTCTAACAGCCTCTTCGCTAGCTCTTACATATTTACGTACTGTACTCTTATGGAAGAATAATGAGATAAATGCAATCGGAGTTGCAATCATATATTTAATAACTTCAATAATAATCGTAAAAATCACAAATGAAAACAAATTAGACCATATATCTTTCTTCATTTTCATTTTATAACCACCAAAAAATCCACGTTTGACTTTACCAGTACTATAATCCATCATCGAAGAAGCAGCAAATCCCGCACGGATTCCACCATATGGTGTAAAGAACCAGCCTAGAATTCCACCTTTGAAACGACGATAATCAGCATACCAACTATAAGTATAATTAGATAGAAGAATATACCCAAACCAGAAGATTTTTCCAAAAAATCCCATTTCTTGGAACGAAGAAAAGTAATATAACAATGAAATCACTAAATAACCCGTTATATAAAAACTTAAATCTTGCTTTGGTGTATCAAAATAGCCACCGTATCCTGAATAAGGAATCACTTGAGGATCTAGTTTTGGTTCCTCTTTTGGATATTCTGAAGAAGGTTTGGTTTGAAAGACTAGATTCTTTCTCCATTCAGCTGAAGTTGGATCCACATAATCTGAAGAATTTGATTGTCCTTTTTTTGGTGGAGCTACATAGTCATCTCTTTTTGGAGGAGCTACATAATCATCCGTTTTAGGGGGAGCTACATAGTCCTTATTATCATTATCAGAATCTTTTTTCTTTTTTGGTGGTGCTACATAATCTGTCATCTTATGCCTCCCTCATTTTTTCTAAATCTTCACTTGTAATCGTATTAAAATCACTTGACTCATCTTTTGTTACACGACGCGACATATGGGCCAATAATTTTTGGTTAAAGTTACGAATCCAACGTCCATTACTATGGTCATCAGTTGCAGCATAAGCTTCCTTCACAACTGCTCTATAACTTTCTGAATCATATTGATATCCTTGACCTTGTAAAATAAATTCACCAATCTGTGCGATTTCATCAGGACTATAGTCTTCAAAATCAAATGTCGTTGGAATACGACTCTTCAATCCTGAATTCGTTTCTAAAAATTCTGCCATTTCTTTATGATATCCTGCAAAAATAACTACCATATCACGACGATGATCTTCCATAAATTTCAAAATTTCATCAATGGCTTCTTGTCCAAAATTATCACTAGAGCCATGTTTTAAAGAATAAGCTTCATCAATAAATAAAACTCCACCAAGAGCAGCATGTAAATGTTCTCTTGTTTTGATAGCTGTTTGTCCTTGATAAGCACCAATTAAATCTCCACGTGATACTTCGATTAATTTATTCGTAGCAATTAAGCCTTTTTGATAAAGTAATTCGGCAACAATTCTAGCAACTGTTGTTTTACCAGTACCTGGATTTCCTAAGAATAATGAATGTAAAGTCGTAGTAGAAATTGCAAATCCTTCTTGCTCACGTTTACGGTTCATTTCAGCTTGAGCAATAAAATCTTCAACTTGCTCTTTTACTTTATGAAGACCAATTAATTGATGTAATTCTTCCCATGCATCTTTCTTCGTACCATTGTCTTGATACTTACCAATCTCTAGAACTGCATCAATATCCGCATTTGTAATCAGTGAAATATCTTCACTTTTCTCAGCAATAACACGAGCAATTAATTGTTTAATAATTTTTTCGTTAAAATTACGAATCCAACGTGCATTACTACGATCTAATGAACGATTATATTCCAACGTCACTTTACGTGTGTAGTACTCCACATCTGCAATTTCATAGCTATTTTTTTGTAGACCTTTAATTCCCATTTGAACAATTTGTTCTGGAGTATAGTCTTCAAAACCTAATCGGTTCGGAACACGTGAAGTCAATCCTGGATTAATTTGTAAAAATTGCTCCATTTCTTTTGTATATCCCGCAAAAATAATCATAATCTCATTTTTGTGATCTTCCATATATTTAAGAATCGTTGTAATAGCTTCTTTACCCGTATCATTAGTACTCTTCTTATCTAATGAATAAGCTTCATCGATAAATAGAACTCCTCCACGTGCTTCTTCTAATTTTGCTAATGTTTGAGATGTTGTTTGGTTCACATACCCAGATAATAAATCTGATTCAGAAACTTCCACAAATTTAAACGTATCTCCAAACAATGCCCCACGTTCAAATAAGATTTTACCCATTAAACGTGCAACAGTTGTTTTACCTGTACCTGGATTTCCCATAAACATAGAATGCAATACTAATTGTTGAGGTGGTTCTCCTCTTAAAACACGTTGTTTATTATAATCAACCATTCCAATTAATGTATCAATTTCTTTTTTCACAGCTTCTAAACCAACTAGGCTTTGTAATTCTTCATAACTGTCTAATTCTTTAGGAGTATTTTCATCTTCTTCTGCTCCAATTGCTTTGGTATGACGAACAGATGCATGTAAAATCGAATTCTCATCTGTATCAATGTTTAATTCACTCGAACTACCTTGTGCATACATTAATTCTTGAACATGAATTAAGGAAGATTCCAATCCTTTAATACTCACCTCAAGAGATTTTTCGAATAAAAGTTGCTTCGCAAAAATAGTTGAACAATAGTAAACTCTTAGTGGGATACTAGACTTACTTTCACACTGGAATGTAATCATTCCGTCAGCAAAGCAATACGTATTTGGACCTAACTCAAAGTTATTAATAATTTTACAATTATTTAAACGACTAATTGTCACTCTCAAATCCATTGATTGAACCGTTACATCCGTCAAAGTTACGCCACTTTTCTGTTCAGAATAAAGTCCTTCTCCTCTATCTGCTTTACCAATAATTCCTGTATCTAATTGGAATGAAGAATCACTGACCCAAATCATTGGATAACCTTTCAGCATATCTCCACCATAAAATTGGCAATTATTAGCTTCTAATCGTGAATCTTTTTTTAAAGAAACGGCATTTCCTGAGTAGTTCTCACAAATGGTATTCGTAAATTTCAATTGCGAACCTTCAGAAAAAGTTCTCCATTGGAAAAAGCAATCATTCGCCGTTACAGAACAATTTTTTAGAAAAATCGTTTGATTACTTTCATCACTAACAAAATGTGTTTTACAATTTTCAAATGTAACAAACGAATCATCTTTTGCAAATATTAAATAATTCCCATTATCATCTTCTGTACATTCAAAGACACAATTTTTAAACGTGACAGAGCAATTTTCGTTAATTTTCATTATTGTTGTATTTTTAACATTCGTAAACCAAATGTTTTCAAATACTACGGAAGCTCCACAGTCAAGAGCAATATAGCCTTGAAATTTATTCGTGAAGAATGACTCTCCATTTTCTTCGTCTAATAATCCTAAAAAAGTAAGATTTTTTGTAATTTCATATGGAACATCCGTTGAAAATCTCAAAAAATAATCTTTTTGGATTTCCAATACATCTCCTACTTTAGCGGCTGCTATGGCATCATTAAACTCCCATGTATTATCATCATATCCTACTTGATATGTCGGCATTTACTCACCTTCTTTTTTTGTTTCAATCATAATTATTTTACCTGTTTTTCTTCTTCATTGTCAATTTATTATCAGATGTTTCCTGGCTTTTATTTAGGATTTTAGAAATAAGTACAAATAAAAAAAGAGAAGGTCTCCTTATAGTAGTATGTTATCCATAAGACCGCAGGTCTGGTGGCGTTCTCTACTACTATATCAAGAAATCTTCTTCTCATACGTACCTTCATATCCTTACGTAAAAATGGAGAAGGACTTTTCGCCGTAGTATTGGTACTAGAAGCCAGACTGGCTTCTAGTACTGGAAAATTCGAGACCTAGGCTCGAATTTTAGGAATGAGACACCACAGGTGGCTGCTTCCGTTCTCTACTACTATACAAAGAAGTCCTCTTCTCACACGTACCTTCATATCTTTACGTAAAAATGGAAAAGGACTTCTTATAGTAGTATGCGTAAAAGTAGCCGGAAACGGCTACTTTTACAAGGGAAAATTGAGACCATGGCTCAATTTTTAGCCATGAGATTCGCTTCGCGAAGCTGCTGGCGTCCTATACTACTATATCAAGAAGTCCTTCGTAATTAAATCTCTGGGTAAATATCTTCCACAGTTTTCGCTGGGTCAATTACAATGTATAAGTGACCATGTTTTCCAATAGCTGAACTTTGGTATTTATTATCATTACCATCTTCATCCACTGGACTATAAGGGAAGTAAACACGATCAGTTGAAACAATTACATCTGATTTAGGATGATCGCTATCTAAATATAAAATATCCATTAATTCGATATCGCTATATTTTTTAACACGTTCGAACATTCCTAATTCTAATCCACCTAAGTTAATGTCTTCAGACATTACGTGGTCTGCTTCAGGAAATACTTCAATACGTAATGATTCACATGGGTGAATTTCTTGGAATTCACTTCCATTAATACGACCAAACGATGTTGTAACTTGTTTGATCCATAAATCTCCAATTAAACGACGGTTAATCGTCCATGTTTCTCCGTTACGGAATACAAAACGTAATCCTGACATTACTTTTTTCATAAAAGACTCTCCTTTTTATGTATGCTCTCACTCTTATGAAGAGTGAAAACACTTTTTATTCTTTACAATCAAATTTTACCATTGAAATTAAATATTTTCAATGATTATTCATTTTCCACTTCCAAAGTGATTTAACACAAAAGCTTTCAAAATTTCTGTATCATTTTGAATACTTTGCTCTAATATTAATTTTTCTACTGTTTGTAAAATTTGACCAATAATAGGACCTTTCTTTTCTAACTGAAGAATACGAATAATATCATGTCCGTTTAATTGAATATCATTCATTGAACGAATCGGTAATGTTTCATAAGTTCCTTCTAAATCTCTTAAGGATTCACTCTTACCTTGGGCAATAAATAATTGCTCCACTTCGCAGGCAACTTCATATGAACAAGCATAAGCTAAAAAGAAATTCCACCCTTCTTCTTTCCGAGCACGATATATTCTATATCCTACTAATACATCTCGAATTTGCTCATTAGAAGACTTCCACGATTTCAATAAGTGCGTCACTTCTTTATCACTTAACTTCAATTCATCTACCAATAAAATCCAAACTTGTAAGACACTCATTTCCTTCAATGGAAATTGTGCAATTTTCAAAAGAATCTCATCTTTCCCATCAAATAATGGACAAGCTTGATATAAACCTGTTTCAACAAATAATTGCATCGCTTCTTTCCGATAAGAACTTTGAATCATCTTTTCAAATTCAACTTTCATTCGTTCAACAGCAACTTTAGACAAATTCATCTTTAAAAGAGAAATGGCATTTTTCGTTTCTTCTTCAATTTGAAATCCTAATTGACCTACAAAACGTACCGCACGAAACATTCGTAATGCATCTTCGTTAAAACGTTCTTTTGCATCACCGACACAACGAATACATTGCCGTTCTAAATCCCCAATCCCATCAAAGAAATCGATTAATTGATCATCAATCCCTATCGCCAAAGCATTAATTGTAAAATCACGCCGTTTTAAATCTTCTTCTAGCGAGCGAACAAAAGTTACCTTATCCGGATGTCTAAAATCTTCATAACCTTCTTCTGTTCGAAAAGTTGTGACTTCATAACCTTCTTTATGATGAATAACCATCACTGTTCCATGTTCAATTCCCACATCTACTGTATGAGGAAAGATTTCTTTCACTTCATGCGGAGTAGCACTTGTAGCAATATCTACATCTGAAATAGGCTTATGAAGGAGCATATCTCTTACGGAACCACCTACAAAATAAGCTTCATATCCAGCATCTACCAACTGTTTCATCACAGGTAGTGCTTTTAAAAATAATGGTTCTTTTTGAATAGACATTCACTCGCCTCTCTTTCTCTTACTTTTCTAATTCTTTCAATTGTTCGGTCAATTTAATAAATAACTCTTGATTACCAGTTTCTAACGCTTGATCAATTTGCGTTAAAATTTCTTGTTTTAAGACATCTGTTTGAATTTCTGCCAATGCTTGATGGACTTCTTCATCTGAAGAGCTTTCTTCTTCATAAAAAGGATTCTTCTCTAGTATACCAAATTTTACCATGGTTAAGTAAGAATCTTCAAATTCCATTTCAATATAGCATTCTTCTTTCCAATTCAAACGAATATCATGGAATGCTTGTTCCGGATTATTAAAACGTGTTCCTGCTTTATAAAAATAAAAAGATTCATCAGGAGCTTTATCCGTCGAAAACCACATCCCTTTTGGTGTGCAATCTACTTTTTCCACAAAATGAATTTGTTTTAGTAATAGTTCATGATTCAGTAAATAATTTAAAATCCAAAGCGCTTCTCTTCTTTTTAAAGCATGATTCGATACAAACCATGAAATAAAATTTTTCTTATCTTCTAAACTTGGCTGAAACATCTTTTTCACTCCTTATGCTTCAAAATATTGTTGTAATTCTTGTAAGTCCTCATTTAATGGTTCTAGATTTTGTCCATGCTCTAACCATTCTTTCGCTTCAGCAACTCTACCTTCTTCTCGAAGGAATCTTACATAATCAACAATAAACTCTACTGAATCTTCTAATTCAACACTAGCTTTTTGATAAAATTCTAGTGCTTCTTCAAATTCTTCCAGACCTTCTTTAGCTCTTGCCATTAAATAGAAAATTTGCCCATTTTCTAAACCTTCTTCTATTTCCCTTGCTAAAATATCTTGAACTTCTTCAAACTCTTCTTGATATAATAATATTTCTGTATAAGCTTGCATAATTTCAAATGATTCAGGGGATAGTTCATAAGCTTGTTTTAAAGCTTCTTGTCCTTTTTCCATTTGCCCAATGGATAAATAACTCACACCTAAACTAAAGAATGGTTCTTTCTCATAAGGATAAGTTTCTATCATTTTAGATAAGCTCATAATCGCTTTTAAATACTCATGCTTAAACATTTGAATATGACTTAATCCTAGTAAGGCTTCATAGTGTTCTTCATCACGAGATAAAATTTCTTGATATAATTTTTTTGCATGATCAACATTTCCTTCTTGGATATCATGTTTTGCAATACTCATTAATAATTCATTAGAAACTGATGCTAACCCTTCATCGGATACTAGTTCTTGTAAAGGTTCGTCATTTCCAATTTCCAAAGAAGCTTCCACTAGCAATTCTCTAGCTCGGTTTTCTTCTCCAGTTTCTTCAGTAGAATTTTTTAAAAATCTTTCTAAATACTGTACACTTCTCTCCATCGAACCAGATTCAAACAATAAAGTTCCAAGATAAAAATCTAAGATGGCTTCTTCAGGAGCTAATTCTTTTGCCAATAATAGTTTTCTTTCAGCTACATCATAATATCCTTGAGCTTTATATAACTCCGATAAAATCACTAAAACACTTGGATAATTCGGGTTATCTTCAGGAATATCATATAAAACAGATAAAGCTTGATCATACTCACCTTGATTCACTAAAATTTCAGCTAATAAAATGGTCCAAGCAGATTCTTCAGGTTCAAATTGAGTTAACAATAAATACGCCTGTCTTGCCTCATCAAAAAATCCACTACTAGCACTAAATGCAGCTAAATCGATTAACTCTTCAATTTTATCCTCTGTCACTTCATTCATAAACTGTTCGAAAAGTGAATATACTTTTTCTAACTCTTGTTCTTCTAATGCATTTTGAATTTGTTCAACGATTGATTTCATAATTACTCCATTTCTGTAGGCAACAAAAAAGATGCTATATTGATTTAACTCTAATATAGCACCTTTATGAAATAGTTTCTATGAAAATGTCATAATAAACTGATTAGTTTTTTACAGCATCTTTCAAAGCTTTACCTGCTTTGAATGCAGGAACTTTGCTAGCTTCGATTTGGATTTCTTCACCTGATTGAGGATTACGTCCTTTACGAGCAGCACGTTCACGTACTTCAAAGTTACCAAATCCGATAACTTGTACTTTTTCACCTGCTTGTAATGCTTCTTGAATTGTTTCGAATAATGCATCAACTGCTGCTGAAACATCTTTCTTTGTTAATTGCGTTTTTTTAGCTACGCGATCTACTAATTCTGCTTTATTTGCCATGTTAGATTCACCTCCATCACATAAGAAATAATTCAGTACTTATTGAGTGATCCAATAATACTGGAAACCTTACTGTTGATTTCTAAACAAGTATACCATTTGATTGGTCGACTTTCAACGAATAATACTAGGATTTTATCATTTTCTTTGGCGAACAATCATATGAATTGGTGTTCCTTCAAATCCAAAGGCAGCACGAATTCGATTTTCTAAGAAACGTTCGTATGAAAAATGCATTAATTCTACATCATTTACAAAAACAACAAATGTTGGTGGTTGAATGGCCACTTGTGTCATATAATAAATCTTCAATCGATTTCCCTTATCTGTTGGTGTTGGATTCATTGCAATAGCGTCCATTAATACATCATTTAAAATTGATGATGAAATACGTTTAGAACGAACTTCATGAATTTCTTTTAATAATGGTGCAATTCTGACCAATCTTTGTTTTGTTTTAGCTGAAACGAATAAAATTGGCGCATAAGATAAGTATAGAAATTCTTTACGAATACTATCTTCAAATTCTTTAAAAGTTGAATTATCTTTTTCTAAAGTATCCCATTTATTCACTAAAATAATAACACCTTTACCTGCTTCATGAGCATAACCAGCGATTTTCTTATCTTGTTCTTGAATTCCTTCTTCCGCATTCAAGACAACACAAACAATGTCACTACGTTCAATTGCTCTTAATGCACGTAAAACACTATATTTCTCAGTAGATTCGAAAACACGTCCTTTTTTACGAATACCAGCTGTATCAATCATTTTAAAGATTGTACCTTCTTCGTCCGTAAAGCTTGTATCAATGGCATCACGAGTTGTTCCTGCAACATTCGATACAATCACACGTTCTTCCCCTAACATTGCATTCACTAAACTAGATTTCCCTACATTTGGACGACCGATAAAGCTAAAACGAATCACATCTGTATCATCTTCTTGATCATCATGTTCAGGAAATGCTTTTACAGCTGCATCTAATAAATCTCCAAGACCTAAACCATGACTTCCTGAAATTGGGAATGGTTCTCCAAATCCTAATGCATAAAAATCAAAAATATCGGATCTTAATTCTGGATTATCTACCTTATTTACAGCTAATAATACGGGTTTATTCGTACGATAAAGCATTTTAGCAATATGCTCATCTGTTGATGTTACACCTTCTTTAACACTTGTTAAGAAAATAATGACATCTGCTTCTTCCATTGCAATTTCAGCTTGCATACGAATATTCGACATAAATGGTTCATCAGTAATATCGATACCTCCTGTATCAATAATATGAAATTGATGTCCTAACCACTCACCTTCAGAATAAATTCTATCTCTCGTTACTCCAGCAATATCTTCTACAATCGAAATTCTTTCACCAACAACTCGGTTGAAAATTGTAGACTTCCCAACGTTTGGACGACCTACAATCGCAATAACTGGTGTTGACATCAAAATTCCTCCTTTCTCAAAAAATGAGGCTGGGAGTTTTTCCCAACCTCACCCAAATTTAATATTTTCTATTAGTCTTCAACAACTAATTCAGATAATTGTTCACCTAAGCGATCTGCTAATGAAAATGTCACATCTTCTTCAGGTAATACATATTCTTCTTCTACAACTTCTTCAACTTCAGGTTTTTCAACAACTGGAGCTTCTTCTAAAGCTTTAATACTTAATGAAATACGTTTTTCAGCTTCATTTACATCTAAAACTTTAACAGTTACTTCTTGTCCTACTTGAAGAACTTCTTGAGGAGTTGCGATATGTTTATGAGCAATTTGAGAAATGTGAACTAATCCTTCTACTCCAGGGAATAATTCAACAAATGCACCAAATGCTGCAAAACGTTTAACAGTACCAACTAATGTAGAATCAACTGCTGCACGTTCAGTAATATTGTCCCATGGTCCTGCAACTGTTTCTTTAATAGATAGAGAAACACGACCTTTTTCAGCATCTAATCCGATTACTTTAGCTTCTACAGTTTGTCCAACTGCTAAGAAATCACTTGGTTTTGATACATGTTCATGAGAAATTTCAGAAACATGAACTAATCCATCAATTCCACCTAAATCAATGAAAGCACCAAAGTTTGTTAAACGAGCAACTTTACCTGTAACAACTGCTCCTTCATAAACAGCTTCTAAAGCAGAAGCACGTTTAGCTGCTTTTTCATTCGCTACGATTTCTTTACGAGATAAAATTAAACGATTATCCGCTGGTAAAATTTCAACGATATCAAATACTAATGTTTGTCCTTTAAATTGTTTTAAATCTGAAACAAAGTGGTCAGAAATCATTGAAGCTGGAACAAATGCACGAACACCGGCATCTACTACTAATCCACCTTTAACAACATCTTTAACAGTTCCTTCAATTTGTTCATGATTATCTGCTTTTGCTTGAAGTTCTTCCCAAACTTTACGAGCATCTACACGACGTTTAGAAAGTAAGAAGCTGCCATTTTCTTTATCTTTAATAGGTTTAATGACTACTAAATCTAACACGTCTCCTACTTTTACAACATCTTCTACTTTATCAAATGGAGTTGCTGATAATTCGTTAAAAGGAATCACTCCTTCAACTCCTCCACCAATAATACCAACAATGGCCTGTTTATCTTGTAAAACTAGTACTTCTCCTTGAACTAAGTCTCCAACTTGGATATCTTTTACAATATCAAGCGCATCTTGCATTGTTTGTAATTCTGACATTTAACTTCCTCCTATTACGCAACCATTCATTTGAACGAAAAACTAATTCTATATGCTTAGAATTTAAATTTTTATCCTTTTTATATCATATCACTATTTCCTTCACAATTCTAGTGATTTCCTATGGGAATCATTTAGGCTTTAGATTTTTAAAGAAAAAACAGCTACATTATGAATTTTGAAAACAAAAATCTATATTAAAAAGTAAATTTTCTTTCCTTTTTCTTCGATGAATTTTCTAAAATGAACACTATCATCTCTTTAGCTACTATCACTTTCTTTGTATTCTTTAATAGTATTTCTGATTCTGTAAAGATTTCTTTAGCAATTTCATGTTCTTCTTTACTTACTGGAGTTACTTTTAAAGCTGTCGGTAGTCATACTTTACCTCTGCTAATAAATGAACTCTTAAAGCAACATCATACTTTGTAGTTTTATTTCCATTATTTGAATAATAACTTTTTTCGGTCATATCTATTTACGTTTCTCTTCTACCGTCTGTTTCTTTAGTAGATAACTTATTGGGATAACTTTCAATAATTTTCCCATCAACGGATACTTCTTTTTTCAAAATCAGGTAATACATCTTATAATTTTTTGTTTTTAGTCGTAAAATTACAAAACAAATAAATGTTATACCACAAAATTCTTATTTAACACATATCTTTGTAGAAATTTTTTCAAAACGAAACCTGAGAATACTCATTTAACTTCTTAATTACCCTAATTCTTTGGTTCTTTGTTTAGCACGTCTAGTCGCTTCGATGACACTTGATCGAAATCCAGTTTGCTCTAATGAAATTACTCCAGCAATCGTCGAACCACCAGGGCTACATACTTTTTCTTTTAAGATGGCAGGATGTTCTTTTGTTTCATCTACCATTGTAGCAGAACCTTTCACCGTTTGGATCGCCAATTGTAATGCTAGTTCTCTAGATAATCCCATACTAACTCCAGCTTCTGCTAATGCTTCAATAAAAATATAAACAAAAGCTGGTACGCAACCTGCTAATGCTGTAGCAGCATCGATTTGAGCTTCCGGCAATTCAACTACTGTTCCACCCGATTTCAATAATTGAAGAAAGACTTCTTTATCTTGTAAAGTTGCTTTTTTCCCTAGAGAAAAACTAATTACACCTTCTGCTACTTCTAACGGTGTATTCGGCATCATACGAATCCAACGATGACGAGTATCCGTCATTAACTCTAACTGTTCTAAAGTCACTCCAGCAGCCATACTAATCAATAGGATAGACTCTCGTCGCTCTAAGATATTTTTATTTTCTTCTAATAACTCTTCAATTTGATTTGGTTTTACTCCTAAAAAAATCACATTTGCTTGTTCAAAAACCTGTCTATTAGTAACTGCTGTAGCGTTTAATTTTTCTGCTAGATTTACTGCTTTTTCATGAGTACGGTTAGCAAGTAATACTGGATAAGTTTCATGTTTAGCCGCAATTGTCGCAATGACGCTTCCCATATTTCCTAAACCAATGATTCCAATAGTTTTCATCTTATCTCACCTGACCTTCTCCATACACAATGTATTTATAAGTTGTCATTTCTTTTAAGCCCATTGGTCCTCTAGCATGTAATTTTTGAGTGGAAATTCCCATTTCACATCCTAAGCCAAATTCACCACCGTCAGTAAATCGTGTCGAAGCATTAACATAAACTGCAGCACTGTCAACTCTTGTTGTAAAGAATTCAATGGCATCATCCGATTCAGAAATAATCGCATCGGAATGATGAGTACTATGCGTTTCAATATGATCGACTGCTTCTTCAATTGAACTTACAACTTTCACAGCCAAAATGTAATCAGAAAATTCTGTATCAAAATCTGCATCTGTAGCTTTCACTCCAGAAATGTATTGAGCTGCTTTTTCATCCACTCTTAACTCAACCGCTGGAGTATGATTATCCACTAAAGTTGCTTTTAATAATGGTAAAAATTGAGGGGCAATAGCTTCATGAGCCACACAAACTTCCATAGCATTACATACAGATGGACGACTCATTTTAGCATTTTCAACAATCTTCATCGCTTTAGCTAAATCTGCATCTTTATCAATATAAATATGCACAATTCCAGTACCTGTTTCAATGACTGGGACAATCGCATTTTCAATAACTGCACGAATTAATCCAGCTCCACCTCGAGGAATTAACACATCGATATAGCCTTTTGCTTTCATTAATGCCTTCGCACTTTCTCGACTCGTATCACTGACTAATTGAATACATTCTGGAGAAATACTTGTTTTTGCTAATCCTTTTTTCAAGGCTGTCACAATCGCAAAAGCACTTTGATATGCTTCCTTCCCACCTCTTAATACAACCGCATTTCCACTCTTAATCGATAATGCTACTGCATCTGATGTAACATTAGGTCTGCTCTCATAAATAATTCCAATTACGCCAAATGGGACTCTCTTTTTCTTAATTTCAATATTTTGTGCACCAACTGTTTCTTCAATGACTTCTCCAACTGGATCAGGTAATTGAGCGACTTGTCGAATGCCTTCAGCCATTGCTTGTATTCTTGATTCATCTAATCTCAAACGATCCAGCATTACATCCGTGATATGTCCTTTTGCTTTTTCTAAGTCTAATGCATTTGCTTTTAAAATAGCATCTGTATCTTCTAACAATGCTATAGCCATTGCTTCTAGTGCTTCATTTTTTGACTTTGTTGAAGCAATATTGATTTCTTTTTTAAATTGATTCACAGTTTCTAACAATTGTTGTGTGGTCAATATGCATGCCTCCTTAAAATTCTTGTTCTAATAGTTCTAACTCTCCGGAAATGGTCATCCAATCATCTCGATGAATCACAATGCCTTTTCGATTATTTTTCGATAATTGTTGTGCAATAGCATATTTACTTAAGCGAGTTTGTCCTTTTCCAATTACTTGATAATGTTCATCTACAACTGTCACGATTTCAGATTCATAAAACTCTCCCTCAACTTCTTTCACACCCGAGATTAATAAGCTTTTACCTTCTTCTTGTAGAGCCTGTTTTGCTCCAGTATCAACGACTAATTTCCCTTTACTTTTCGCATATAAAGCAAGCCATTGTTTATGAGTTTTCATCACTTTTTCTTGCGATGTAAAATACGTTCCATCAATGGTTTGGTGAGCTGCTTCAATCAGTGCCTGTTCTTTTAAGGATGAACAAATATAAACAGGAACACCTGCCATTGTCGCAATCGTTGCAGCTTTAATTTTCGTATACATCCCGCCTGTTCCATTGCTAGAACCAGCTCCGCCTGCCATTTCGACTAATTCTTTGGTAATTTCATCAATCGTATCAAATCGTTTTGCCTTTGGATTTTTTGAAGGATTATCATTATATACGCCATCAACATCTGTTAATAAAACTAATAAATCTGCTTGGACCATAGCAGCTACTTGAGCACTTAAAGTATCGTTATCCCCAACTTTTAATTCTTCAATTGACACTGTATCATTTTCATTAATAATTGGAATCGCATGGCGCGTTAATAATACAGATAACGCTTGATGAGCATTATTGTAACGACGTTTATCGACAAAATCATCTTGTGTTAATAAAATTTGTGCTGAAACAATGCCTTTCATTAATAAATTAGAGGTATATTCTTCTAATAATAAACCTTGCCCAACTGCAGCAGAAGCTTGTTTATCTGCAATTTTTGTTGGACGTTTTTTGAATCCTAACGAAGAGAATCCTGCAGCAATTGCCCCAGAAGAAACTAAAATTAATTCATGGCCTTCTTCATGTAAAGTAGCCAATTGTTGCGTTATAGCTTTCACTTTTGCACGTGATAAGCTTCCATCTGGATTTGTTAATGAACTTGTTCCTACTTTGAAAACAATTCTTTTATACTTCATAGTTTCTCCTCTCATCAACTTTATTTTGCTTCATACCAGTTATTGCCAATATTACTATCTGCTTTTAATGGAACGGATAAGCTTACCGCATTTTCCATAACTTCTTCTACTAAGCTTTGTAAACTTTCAACTTCTTCAGCTGGTACTTCAAAAATTAATTCATCGTGTACTTGTAATAATAATTTTGCTTGGAAATTTCGTTCTTTCAACTCTCTATCTAACTCAATCATAGCTACTTTTAAAATATCCGCAGCAGTTCCTTGAATCGGTGAATTCATCGCTGTTCTTTCTGCAAATGAACGAATGTTAAAATTGCTCGAATGAATTTCTGGTAAATAACGACGGCGATGGAACAATGTTTCTACATAATCTTTTTGACGTGCTTCCGCTACAATAGTTTCCATATAGTCTTTGACTCCTTGGAATTCTTCTAAATAGCGATCAATAAATTCTTTGGCTTTTTTACGTGGAATATTCAGATTTTGTGATAGTCCATAATCACTAATTCCATACACAATTCCAAAGTTAACAGCCTTCGCCTGTCTTCTCATACTACTTGTCACTTCTTCAGGATTTTGTATTCCAAATACACGCATCGCTGTATTCGTATGAATATCTATATTATTTTTAAATGCTTCAATCATATGAACATCATTTGCCATATGTGCTAATACACGTAACTCAATTTGTGAGTAGTCACTGGAAAGTAGTTTCCAGTCAGGATGACTTGGTAAAAATGCTGAACGAACTTGACGACCTTCTTCTGTACGAATTGGAATATTTTGTAAGTTTGGATCTTGAGAACTTAGACGACCTGTTTGCGTTAAGTTTTGTACGAAACGTGTATGAATTTTACCTTTTTCATCAATATAAGTTTGTAATCCTTCAACATATGTTGAATTTAATTTTGCTAATTGTCGATATTCTAAAATGCACTCAACAATTGGAGATTGGGAAGCTAGCTTTTCTAATACATCGACCGCTGTCGAATATCCCGTTTTTGTTTTCTTAATGACTGGTAAATTCATTTTTTCAAACAAAATAACACCTAATTGTTTTGGAGAATTAATATTAAATTCCTCTCCTGCAAATTCATAAATTGTTTGTTCAATTTCTGTTAATCGTTCTTCAAACTGTTGTCCCATTTCGATTAGACGATTCTGATCCACTCGAATTCCTTGAATTTCCATACGAGCTAATATATCACTCAACGGTAATTCCATTTCCCAATATAACTGAGTTTGTTCATTTTCATCCAATTGTTTTAATAAACGTTTTGGAGCAGTCGCTAATACATAAATTTTTGCAGCTAAATGATTCCAAAATACTTCTTTTTCTTCTGGAACTTTTATTTTAACACCTTTTCCATATACTTCTTCATCAGTTTTCAATAATGAAATACCAAATCGTTTCGCTACATCATAAATTTCATTGACTATTTCATTGGCATCCACTAAGTATGCTAATAGAGAAACATCGTATGTTGCACCTGCTACTGTTAGACCAAAACGGTTTGCGAGTACTTTCATTGATTTCGTATCAAACATCGTTTTCTCAATGGTTTCATCTGCTAACCATTGTTTAAACGCTTCAGACTGAACAGCTGATTCAATAGAAGTGACATACACTTGTTTTTCCGTTCCAAATGCGACTGCCAAGACTGGAGCAATATGATAGTTGTTATCAAATGATTCAAAATGAACTGTTGTTGCATCTTGCAATTCTTTTTCTGAAATAGTATCAATCCATTGAACGCTTAGACTATCATTACTTTCTTCCTGAACCACTTGCTCACCTTTTTTATTGAGCAAATCTTTTTGGAATGATTGGAAACTCATTTCTTTATAAAAGGCTATTAGTGCTTCGACATTTTCTTCTTTTCGAAGGGTATCTGCTACAGTAATTTCTAATGGGGAATTGATGTCGATTCTTGCTAAGGTTTTACTTAAAAAGGCTAATTCTTTGTCTTGAATTAAATTGTCTTTTAGCTTACTTTTTTTCATTTCTTCGACATGTTCATAGATGCCTTCAACGCTTCCGTATTCTTGGAGTAATTTAATAGCGGTTTTTTCACCAACTTTTGTCACTCCTGGGTAATTATCTGATGAGTCACCCATTAGTCCTTTCATGTCGATAATTTGTTCTGGAGTTAGTCCATATTTTTCGTTGATAAATGCTGGAGTATATTCGACTAATTCGCTGACTCCTTTTGTTGTTATTTTAACGGTAATTTCTGGAGTCGCTAATTGAATTAAGTCTTTATCTCCGGATAAGACAACTACTTCAAAGCCTTCTTTGGCTGCTTGATGGGCTAATGTTCCGATAATGTCATCAGCTTCGTACTGGTTTAAGCGATAATGCGGGATTCCCCATGCGTCTAATAAGACATTGAAGTATGGCATTTGTTCTTTGAATTCTGATGGTGTTTTTGCTCTACCACCTTTGTATTCTGCATACATTTCTGTACGGAAAGTTGTTTTCCCTGCATCCCAAGCTACTAATACGTGGGTAGGTTGTTCTTGTTCTAAGATTGTTTTAAACATTCGGTGGAATGAATACAATGCGTTTGTATGTAATCCGTTTTGGTTTTTGAATCGGTTTAGATCTAAGATGGAATAGAAGGCACGAAAGGCTAAGCTGCTGCCATCTACTAGTAATAATTTTTGTTTCACGATAGGCTCCTCAATTCTTCACAATGTTATTTTCAGTGTACCATATTTTTATAAAAATTTGCATTGATAGCCTGTTACGAAATAAAAAGCAAGAAGCAAAATTTCTTTTGTGTGCGTGGCCGCCAGTAGCCCCTGTCGGGTCTCTTGGCTAAAATTTGAGCCTGAGGTCTCAAATTTTGCCTGTAATAGAAGCCATCCCTGGCTTCTATTACTTTTGCTACAAAAAAATTTTGCTTCTTACTTTTATATGGGATTAGTGTCTTTCAGTAACGTATATTTAAACGAAACAAACATGACATAAACTCTAGCGAAGACTTTTCCCGTAGCAGTAGTAACAGAAACTGGCAAGCCAGATTCTGTTACCGGAAAATTTGAGCCTAAGGTCTCAAATTTTAGCAATGAGACTCGCTTTTGCGAGGCTGCTTGCGCCGTTGCTACCCTTGAAAAGTCTTAGGTTTTCGCCTAAAACGTATAAAAAATTTAGAAAAGAAAATAACATAACAGCAAAAAAAGAGGCTGGACAAAAAATCTCAAAAATAGAAGAAAGCACTATAAAATTCTGAAATAGGATTTTATAGTGCTTTTTAGTCTATCCATTAATAGGTATTTAAAAATTCTAGCTTAATTTGACAAATGAAATTTTTTAAAATATGCTTTTCCCATAATATTTATTAATATCTCTAAGTTCTATCATGTTGCTTCCTTTCATTTTTACGAGGTGAATATTTCATGAAAAATAATAATATTGATAATACAATAAACCCCCTTCCAAGGAATCTTAAAAATATAAACTTTTCAAAAAAATCAAAATTCAAAAATATTAAACCTAGTGCTAATGTTAAAAAGTAGAACTTACTAATCTTTGACATGATTGAGAGCCTCCTCTACATCCTTTAGTTCTTTTTCAGTTTACTAATATTTTTTTAAATTGGAATTTCGACAAGAGCAATTATGACTAATGTTTGTAAATCGTTCGTTAAAAAATAGCCTTGTTTGAATAATTCCAAAATACCCAATATTTCTGTTTAAAAGTCGTATTATCAAATATATCTTTAATAACTATTTTATCGTTATACAATACTTTATTTTCATTATTAGTTAATAAAAAAATTATTTCCTTTGTCAGCTCACTACCAATATAACTAAATAATAGTGGGATTGAGACTGCTTTACCAGATACTCTTTTTGTTAATTCCTTTTCTTAATTAGAAACATATTCTTTAGTTTGTCTAAATCCATTATTCAAGGAGGGAGCAACAGACTAACGCTTTATCTTTGACAATTTTAAAAAATTTTTTCACTTATATTATAGCATAGGTAATATTTTTTTGGTACTTTGTTTCAAATAAAATTTGAGACCTTAGTCTCAAATTTTAGCAATGAGACTCGCACTTGCGAGGCTGCTTGCGCCGTTGCTACATTTGAAAAGTCATGGCTAGAGTTTATGTATACTTCCAAAACATAAAAAAATTAGAAACGAAAATAACATAACAGAAAACCGAGACTAAACTTTTCCCGTAGCAGTAGTAACAGAAACTGGCTTGCCAGATTCTGTTACCGGAAAATTTGAGACCCTAGGCTCAAATTTTAGCCAAGAGACCGCAAGGGCTACTGGCGTCCGTTGCTACATTTGAAAAGTTTAGGCTAGGTTTTCTGTAACCGCAAAAAAGCATGAAACGATTGTTCCATGCTTTCGTTATATTTCAGATTAAGCTTCCATTAAAGCTTGATTTGCAGTAATGATCGCTAATTTATAAACATCTTCTTCGTTACATCCACGAGACAAATCAGAAATTGGTTTGTTTAATCCTTGTAAGATTGGTCCAATTGCTTCAAAATTACCGAAACGTTGTGCAATTTTATAACCAATATTTCCTGATTGAATTTCAGGGAATACGAATACTGTAGCTTCCCCTGCAACTGGTGAATCTGGAGCTTTTTGTTTACCAACACTTGGTACAAATGCAGCATCAAATTGTAATTCCCCATCAATATTGTAGTTAGGAGCTAATTCTTTCGCAATACGGGCAGCTTCTGCTACTTTTAATGCCTCTTCAGATTTTGCTGAACCTTTCGTTGAAAAACTTAATAAAGCAACATTAGGTTCAATCCCAAACAATTCTGCTGTTTTAGCTGATTCAACAGCAATTTCAGCCAACTCTTGCGCATTAGGATTAATATTAATCGCACAGTCTGAGAATAAATATTTCTTAGATTTATCACTATTAATCATGATAAATGCACCACTAGTACGTGATACACCAGGTTTTGTTTTAATAATTTGTAAAGCTGGACGAACAGTATCTCCTGTAGAGTGAACTGCACCAGATACTAAACCATCTGCTAATCCCATATGTACCATCATTGTTCCAAAATAAGTCACATCTTTTAATAATTCACGAGCAGCTTCTGGAGTTGCTTTACCTTTACGACGTTCTACAAAACTTTCCACTACTGCTTCAAAGTTTTCATAAGTTTCTGGATCAATAACAGTAATATCATGTAAATTAAATCCACGTCTTTGAGCTACTTCTTCAATTTCATCTTTTTTCCCTAATAAAATAGGATGACATAATTCATCTGCTTTCAAACGTACAACAGCACCTAAAATACGAGGTTCGCTTCCTTCTGGGAAAACAATTTTTAATCCTTTCCCTTTAATCTTGCCTGACAATTCTTCAAATAGTTCCACAACTATCCCTCCAATTATTTTCTATAACTATGATACAACAAATCTCATCTAAAAAACAGTACTAAGTTTTAGTTTAAGAGAATATTCTTCAAAAATTCACATCTGTTATAGTCTAATAATTAACACAGTTAAATAGAAAGACTTATTTACACGCTTTAAACTTATGGTATACTAATCTTATTACGTTATAAAGGAGATTCATCATGCGAGAATACGCTAAAAAATTGATGGATACTGCCATGCTTGCAGGACAAATTATGTTAGAATGTAATGCAGAAAGTTATCGTGTAGAAGAAACGATGAATTATATTTTGTCGACTTCTCATTTTGCTACTTGCGAAGCCTTTGCGAATGCTACCGGAATTTTCGCAACATTGGACGATGACTGCATTGATTGTATTACTGAAATCCGTCGTGTTCCAAATCGAGATACAAACTTAAATAGAATTTATAAAGTCAATAGTATCTCTCGTCAATTAGTCAGTGGAGAAATCGATATCGATACTGCTTATGAAAAATTTCAGAATTTAAAAGAATCAGATTATCCATCTTGGTTGAAAAATATTGGATTAATTATTATGTGTGGATGCTATGCTGCTCTTTATGGAGCAACTTTATTAGAAATGTTTGTTGCTGGATTAGCAGCTATTATACTTCCATTTGTTTATAAACTCGATGCCAAATTAGGATTAGGGATGTTTATTACAAATTTAATTTCCATTATTCCAATGGTCGTGATAATTTGCTATCTTCAAGAAACGATATTTCCAACAATCCATATTGGAATTCCAATTATTGGCGCAATTATGCCTGCCGTACCAGGTACAGCTATTACAAATGCCATTCGGGATACTTTACGAGGAGATTATAATTCTGGAACTGCACGTGCGGTAGAAGCAGCCGTCACTGCTCTTTCTATTTCCATTGCCGTAGCGATTGGTCTATTAATTGGAGGAGGTGTGAATCCATTATGATGTTTCAAGTCATTAGTTCAGTCATTGCGGTTTATTTTAGTAGTATTGTGTTTGAAGTACCAAAGCGTTTAATTAAATATACCGCTCTTATTGGTGGTATTGGTTGGTGGATTTATCTGTCATTTTTAGATAGTGCTGGAATGGAGCTATCAACGTATTATAGTGGACTTACGGTAGCTTTTCTTTCACATTTAGCAGCGAGATTTTTCAAGGCTCCTGTGACTGTATTTTTTATTCCAGGATTTTTTCCATTAGTGCCAGGAGCTGGAATGTATCGAACAGCATATGCTTTTTTAACTGGAGATTCTGTGAAAGCTCATTATTATTTATCTAGTACAATTTCTGTAGCTGGAATGATTGCTCTTGCTATCTTTACAATAGACTCACTTTTTCGTTTACATTCCATTTGGAAAAAACAAATAAAAAAAACGTGATACCTCGTTAGTATCACGTTTTTTGATTATTCAAATCCACCAACTGTAATCACTTCATCTGTTGGAAGTACGATTTCTTGTATATTTGGATTACTTTCTTCCACACTTGGAGTAAATGTAGGCGTTACTTCTGGTGTAATTAATTTTTCATTTTTCTTTGCACGACCTGCTATAATTGATTCAATAGATGGTGCAGATACTTCAATTTTAGAATGGCTATTTAATAATAAATCCCACTCTTCATTTTTAATCATTTCTAATTGAGATTCCACCATAATTTGTAATCTTTGACGGAACATACGTGTTTCTTTCTTCAATACATCTGTTTCACGATTAATTTCAGTTGCTTTTTCAGCAGCTTCTTTTAATAGTCTCTCTGCTTCTTTTTCAGCTTCGAAAATAATAATTTCTGCATCTTTACGAGCATTTTCTTTCAAACGATCAGCGGCTTCTTGAGCTACAATGATTGATTTATTTAATGTTTCTTGAATAGAATTAAAGTATGAAACTTTTTCTTCATTAAATTTTACACGTTTTTCTAAATCTTTATTTTCACGAATTAATTGTTCAACTGTACGAATGACTTCATCTAAATAATCATTTACTTCTTCTGGATCATATCCTTTGAATTTTGTAGGAAATTCCTTGTTGTGAATTTCGATTGGCGTTAACATTTTTCCAACTCCTCTTATTTGTTTTTCTCGAGCAGACCTATTTCAAGTTTTATTTTATCCTTTTTTGTCCGTCCCTCAATATTTTTTATCTGTATTCTACCATACCCTCTTATGGAAATAATATCAAGTATTTCAATCATAAAATCTGGACGAATTTCTTCTGCCCAATTCACCTTAACTTTATTTCCTTCCACTAATTCTTTTGAACGTTGTCGAGAAATATGGAAAATAGATGCAATTAATGTATCTAATCTCAATGAGGATACAATTGCGGTTGTATAGGACCAATGATCAATAGGAATAATTAAATCAGGATAATCTCTTTCTTCAATACGAATACTAATTTTTCCTACTTTCTGAAAATTATGTTTTAAATAAGACAGCATTTGTTTGTTTACTAATAATTGCCATCTTTCTCCATTCGATATAATATCTCCTAATTGGTCACGATCTATCCCTAAGCCTACCAAAGAACCGAGAATTTGTCCATGACTTATCGAAGAAAACTTCATCGGATAATGAATTTCTATTAATACAAGATCAAATTCATCCGTTGTCGGTGTATAAAAATCTGGATAAATCATACCTCTTTTTCTCTCTGCAGCAATATAGCCACCTTCAAATTGAAATGTTATATCATCATATTGTCCTACAATTGCCTCAACAATAAACTGCTGTCTTGGATCTAAAAATGGTGTCAATATAGGTGCATATTGTTCTTGACTAGAAACGACCCAAGATTCTACCTTCCGAATAAAATCCTGTTCTTCTTTTCTAAAATGTTGAAATATAGAAGTATCCATGACTATCCCCTATTAAAATATAAATTTAACAATTTGAATAATTCCTAGTTTTAAAAACTCTAAAAATATTATTCCAAAAACAGCTGAAAAACCAAACATTCCTATTCTAAAACGGTCAAAATAAGATAAATATGGTTCACAAATTGCTTGTAGCCATCTAGCTAATTTTGTATGATGTGCTTGAGGAAACCATGTTAATATAATATAAACACTAATTAACATGGTATAAAGATCAATTGCCCGTAATAATAAACGGATTAATTGAAATAAAATCATATCTTTCTCCTTAAATTTTTAATTTTTTCCCATTAATAAGAAGAATATTCATCCTCTACAAAGGACCCCTGTACTTGGAAATTTGGTGGAGAACAAATATAAATATCTTCCCGAATTTGCTGAACATCTCCATTAATGGCATAAGTGACTCCTACGACAAAGTCAATCACTCTTTTCGCATCCGAAACTTCCATTTTTCTAAAATTTATAATGACTGCTTCTCCTTTTAACAAAGTATCAGCCACACGTTCTGCTTCTGTATAAACCGTTGGTTCCATCACAAAAACTTTTGACACCTTTTTATGTTGTTGTGCTTGTTGAAAAGATACGACATTGGAAGGAGTTCTTCGGTAATCTTGAACATTTGACTGAAGTTCTTCTTCATACATTTCTTCATCCATTTCCTCATATCCATCATCTGGATCTAAAAATGTTTTAACGCTATTCCAAAATCCCATACTACTCCTCCTCTTCAAACCAAGCGGTTCCTATTCTTATAAAATGGGCGCCTTCTTCAATCGCAATCGGATAATCTTGGCTCATCCCCATGCTTAATTGTAATGGCTTCTCACTGTCAATATTTTCAGTAATTTCTTTTAACTCATGAAAATACTGACGTATTTCTTCTTCACTCGCATCGAATGGTGCCATTGTCATTAATCCAATAATGTCAATGTTAGCATATTGTTTTGCGACTTCAAAAGCTTCAACAACTTCTTCTGTAGTAAAACCATGTTTCGATTTTTCCCCAGAAACATTGACTTCCAGAAAACATTTCAAAGGGGATTCTAATCTTTTTTCAATCTCTTCCATAATGGATAATCGATCAATGGCATGAAAATATTGAATTCGATTGACAATTTGTTTCACTTTTCTTTTTTGTAATGGTCCAATCAAATGCCAAACAATATCCTCTTGCGGGAATGCTTCTTGACGCTCTAATAGTTTTTCAACACGATTCTCCGCAAAATGCCGAAATCCAAGAGAATATACTTCTTGGATTTCTTCATTCATACGATTTTTAGTTACTATAATAGGGCATACATCTTGTACATCTCTAGAAACTTTATCGCATGACTGTTGAATGCGAGCTAAAATTTGTTCTGCATTTCGTTTAATCATCATATTAGTTTCTATTTCTTCTTCTGAAGAATGGTGGAGTATCTAATGTGTCATCAGATTCAAACTTTGTTTCCGCTGGAGCTTCTACAAAACTCTTTTGTGAAAATGGAGAATCTGTTTCTGTTGTTGTTTCACGAACAGTTGCTTCACGACGGATATCCCAATCTCCAAAAATATCTTTTTCAGGTTGTTTTTCTTCAACTACTGCTTTTTTCTTTGATGTTACTTGTTTTTCTTGAAATGTTTGAGGGTTATTTCCAATTTCTTTTGTTGAAGTTGGTGTAGTTGGCGTTAATGTTGAACGGCTAGTGCGTGTTGCTGTTTTTTTAGAAGATTTATGTTCTTCATCAATTCCAGTAGCAATAACTGTTACAATGACTTCATCACCAAGATTTTCATTAATAGATGTACCAAAGATAATATTAACATCATTTGTCGCAGCTGCTGCTACAATATCAGAAGCATCTTGCGCTTCGAATAATGTTAAATCAGATCCACCTGTAATATTTAATAAGATTTGTTCTGCTCCATCAATTGAAACTTCTAATAATGGAGAAGAGATAGCTTTTTTCGTTGCTTCTGCAGTACGGTTTTCACCACTAGCAACCCCGATACCCATTAATGCAGAACCTTGATCTTTCATCACTGTTTTAACATCAGCAAAGTCTAAGTTTACATAACCAGGTGCAATAATTAAATCAGAAATTCCTTGTACACCTTGACGTAATACATTATCCGCTTCACGGAATGCTTCTAACATAGGAGTCTTTTTATCAACGATTTCTAATAAACGATTGTTTGAAA
>CAUQAL010000003.1:0-61011 GCA_963515985.1 uncultured Granulicatella sp. | reverse complement strand
GGAGTTAATACTCGTTGAATGAAGGATGAATCTTGTACTACAATTTTTTCAATTCTTGATAATTCAATTGCATCCATTCCGACACCAATAATTGCCATTTCAATTCTCCCTTTAAAAACATAATGTATCTCTTATTGTATCAAATGAAAGCACATTTGTCAGAATTTTTTACTAATCTTTAGTAAATTTCTCCACTAAAAAAGACGACCGAAGTCGTCTTCTCACTGATTATTTTTGACGGATTGTAAATCCTTTGTCAGATTTCTTTTTATGATTTCTACGGCGAGAATCTTTACTCTTATATCCACGAGTATATTCTTCATCTAACCCACGACCACGGCGGTCTTCTTTACGTTTGAAGCTTCCTTTACCATTACGTCCACGGTTATCTTTACGCTCACTGCGATTGTAGTTTCCACGGCTATTGCCACGTTTACGGCTTGGTAATGGACGTTCTGGAGTGATTTTAACAGGAATTTCTGTTGGGTCTTTAATCATTCCACTCACTAATAATGCGGCTAATTCATCTGCTTCATATTCATCTAATAAATACGAAATAGCTTCTTTAAAACGACGTGTATCTACTGACTTCATCTTTTCATCAATTTGCTCAATAGCAGATTTCATTTGTCCTTCTATTGCTTCCATTTGAGTTGGTGGACGTAATGCAGTCATTCTCTTACGAGTTAAATCTTCAATAACTCGTAAATAATCCATTTCATTTGGTGTTACAAAAGTAACTGACATACCTTCTTGTCCCGCACGCCCTGTACGTCCAATACGGTGAACATAACTTTCTGGATCTTGTGGAATATCGTAGTTATAAACATGCGTTACACCTGAAATATCTAATCCACGTGCTGCTACGTCTGTTGCTACTAAAATATCTAAATGATTATTTTTAAAATCACGTAAAACGCTCATACGTTTTTGTTGACTTAAATCTCCATGAATTCCTTCTGCACGAAAACCACGCATTTCAAGTCCACGTGCTAATTCATCCACACGACGTTTTGTACGACCAAACACAATCGTTAATTCTGGTGTTTGAACATCTAATAAACGAGTCATAATGTCAAATTTTTCAAAATCTTTACATTTTACAAAATATTGATCAATTAATGTCGCTGTCATTTCACTTGATTTAATACGAACATGTTCAGGTTCTTTCATAAACTGAACTCCAATTCGTTTAATATCATCTGGCATTGTAGCAGAGAATAATAACGTTTGGCGGTTTTCTGGAACTAATTTAATAATCGATTCGATATCTTCTAAAAATCCCATGTTTAACATTTCATCCGCTTCATCTAATACTAATGTTTCAATATTGTCTAAGCGAAGTGTTTTTCTAGAAATATGGTCTAATAAACGTCCGGGTGTTCCAACTACGATATGTGGTTGATCTTTTAATTGGCGAATTTGACGACCGATATCTGCACCACCATAAACGGCTTGTACATGAATTTTTTTATCTTTTCCTAAGCGATATAATTCTTCTTGCGTTTGAATCGCTAACTCACGTGTTGGAGCAATCACTAATCCTTGTACTTTACGATTACGAAGATTAATTTTTTGAAGCATTGGTAATCCAAAAGAAGCTGTTTTCCCTGTACCTGTTTGCGCTTGACCAATGACATCTTTGCCTGCTAAGGCTAATGGAATCGTTTGTGATTGGATCGGTGTTGCTTCCTCAAATCCCATTTTTTCAATTGATTCTAATAAGGCTGAATCTAAGCCTAATTCATTAAATTTCATATTTTCCTCCTTGTACTGCTGAAGAGAAGCACACGAGGTATTTTACCTTCACAATAAAAGTCTGGAACATCTTGAGCTCCAGACTTCTGAACATTATGAGATTATACAATATTACTTGTTCAATCTTCATCATATATATCATTACATTTGTGTAAACTTCTCAACTCTCCAAGTACTATAGCATGTTCAAAGCTAGATTGCAAAGAAAAGCCCTTTGATTTCACAAATGAAATGCTGAACAAATAGAATTTATGCTTCTTTTAATGCCTCTACAACTGCTAATAATCCAGTACCATTACTAGATTTCACTAATACTTGGTCATTTTGTTGTAATTCTTCTTTTAATAATTGGATCAATGCAGCTTTATCACTTTCAACATAATGTAAGTGAGATACTTCAAAACGAGATTTTAACGCTTCATATAAAGCACTCATTTCTTCCCCGTATAAATACACTTCTTGAATGTTCTCTGGGAACATTACTTCAGAAATACTTGCGTGTAATGCTTTTGATTGTTCTCCTAATTCACGAATATCTCCTAATACAACAATTTTACGTCCTTTAGTTGCTACTGATGTAAAAGATTGAATGACAGATTTCATCGCAATTGGGCTTGCATTATAAGCATCATTTAAAATTTTTGAACCACGAATACCATCCACCCATTGCGTACGATTTTTTGTTAATTCAAACTGTTGAATCGCTTCAATGGCTTGTTTTAATGGCACACCACATTCTAATCCTACTTGAAGAGCAGCTAGCGCATTATTGACATTATAAGCTCCTAATACAGGGAGTTGAACAGAATGTTTGGCAGGTTTCACCAAGTCAAAAATAGTATGGTCTTCAAATAATTGAATATTTTCAGCCTGAATTACGCTGTTAGCACCTTCTCCAAACGGTAACACCTTAAAGTGTTCCTCTGCCTTCATTTCTTCTAATTCTTGTTCTAATAAAGGCTCATTTGCTGGGAAGATGATACTTCCTTTTTCATGTAATCCTTTTAAGATTTCTAATTTAGCCTTTGCAATTCCTGCACGACTTCCTAAATTTTCCATATGGGATTCACCAATTAGAGTAATCACCGCTACAGAAGGTTTTGCTAGTTTGCTTAGAAACTCAATTTCACCAAAATCACTCATACCCATTTCTAATACTAATTGTTCCGTATCTTCTGGCATATCTAAAATGGTTTGAGGCAATCCAATGTCATTATTAAAATTCCCTTGTGTTTTATAAACATGATAACGACTAGCAAGTACTGCAGCTGTCATATCTTTTGTCGTTGTTTTCCCAGAACTTCCTGTAATGCCGATAACATTTGGTTGAACTTTTTCTAAATACCATTTCGCTAATTCCTGGAAAGCTTCTAGTGGATCATCCACCCAAATCGCGCAAATTCCTTCTGGTGGAGTTTGATCTTGTCTTCCCCAAAAGACAGCTTTTGCGCCCTTTTCGATTGCTTGTTCAATGTAATCATGTCCATCTGTTTGTCCTTTCAAAGGAATAAATAGACTATTTTGAGATAATTTTCTTGTATCAAATGAAACTGATTCAATCATATCAAAACGATAATCTGTTTGATAATCAATTGCTTTAACAGCTTTTACAATTTGTGCAACTGTTCCGATTGCCATATTTTTACTTCCTCTCTCAAAAAAGCGCCTCTGTGAGGCGCCTTTCTTATCCATTTTGTCGATCTTTATAACGTTTTAAAGCTAATTGAATTAATTCTTCAACTAAATCTTTGTAAGAAATTCCTGTTTTCTCCCAAAGAAGTGGATACATACTAAATTGAGTAAATCCTGGTAAAGTATTTACTTCATTAATGTAAATGTCATTTGTTTCCGTTAAGAAGAAATCACATCTTGTTAACCCACTACCATCGATGGCACGGAATGCTTTTGCAGAATATTCTCTTACTTTTGAAGAAACTTCATCTGAAATTTGCGCTGGAATTTCTAATGTAACGGTATTGTTAACATATTTTTCATTGTAGTCATAAAAACCACTCGTCTTAACAATTTCTCCTACAACTGAAGTGTTCGCTTCGTCATTTCCTAGAACCGCACACTCAATTTCTCTTGCTTCAATCCCTTGCTCTACGACAATTCTACGGTCATATTTCAAGGCTTCCATAATTGCGGTCGTTAGTTCATCACGATTTTCCGCTTTTGAAATTCCTACACTTGATCCCATATTAGCTGGTTTAACAAATACTGGGTAAATTAATGTTCCTTCAATTTTATTATAAATACTTTCAGGATTTTGTTTCCATTGTGTTTTATTAAATGGTACATATGGTAATTGTGGTAATCCTGCTTGTTGGAATAATTGTTTACTTGTAATTTTATCCATTCCACAAGCGCTTGATAATACGCCACATCCAACATATGGAACATCCATCATTTCAAACAATCCTTGAATCGTTCCATCTTCTCCATTAGGTCCATGCAATACTGGGAAAACAACACATTCCTCTTCTTTTAAATCATAAGGAGTTACTAAAACACCCGTTGAAACTTCTCCTTCACTAGTTGCAAAGCGAGCTTCTTGACTTGCTTCTAATCTTAATGCTTCAGAAAAAGCTACAGGTCCTGTTAATGGTTCACCTTTCAGCCATTCTCCTTTTCGATTAATATAGACTGGTTGAACTTCATAATAATCAAAATAGATTTCTTTAATAATTGAAAAAGCCGTTAAAATTGAAATATCATGTTCAGCACTTTTGCCTCCATAAACGACTATAATTTTCATAAACAATCCTCCAACTAGAACTATCTTATCTAGTACTTCTTTCATAGTTCATACACTAGTATATCAAATGCACTATAAACTGACAAGGTACTCACATTTTGCCAAAGCACCTTCAGAAAGTATAAAAAGAGCCAAGCGAACTTGGCTCTTCAATAGATTTACGATTATTCCTTGGCTGGTCGGTGTATCCAGCATCCCAGGTACCTCAATAAGGTGCGGCAGGAACCCTTTCTGCCCTCAATGAATAATACTATTTACTAATGTTTTACGGCTTATTTTTGTTCTTTTCAACTTTTTAGGCAACAATTCCTTTAGAAATACCCCTCTTCTTTTAAGGAACAGTATGAATGATCCCCCACAATAAAATGATCTAACAATTCAATCCCCATCATTTCTCCACATTTTGATAATCGTTTTGTAAAATCAATATCCGCTTGAGACGGAGTAACATTTCCACTTGGATGATTATGTCCAATAATAATTCTTGCTGCAGAAAAACGAACCGCTTCTCTAAAAATTTCTCTTGGATGAACGACTGCTTGATTGAGTCCACCTCGAAAAATAATTTTTTTCTTAATGACTTCATTTTTCGAATTTAAAAATAATGCAATTAAATGTTCTTGATACAAATCTTTTAATTCTTCCATAATACATTCTCCCGCTTTTTGTGAGCTTGTAATATGTCCTAATTTTGTTTGCTTTGCTGTTCCTAATCGAATGCCCAATTCCATTGCAGCTTTTAATTCAATGGCTTTTGTTCGTCCAATTCCATGAATCGCCATTAATTCTTCCACTGTTGCCATTTTCAATGTAAATAAATCTTCAAATGTATTTAATACGACTTTTGCTAATTGTAGTACATTTAACTCTCTAGAGCCTGTTCGAAGCAAAATTGCTAATAATTCATAAGTTTCTAGACTTTTGGCTCCTAATTTTTCTAATCGTTCTCTTGGCATTGACTCCAAAGGTAATTCTAATAATTGTTGATTCATTTCCATTTTATTGCCTCCTCTTTCATATAATACTTTCACTTATATATACGCAAAAATTGGCAAAAAAAATTTTATTTTACGAAAAATTTTCTTATAAAAGAAATAAAATAGAGGGAACCTGTAATCCAAAGGGTTTCCTTACTAGTAGCTTGTGTGACATATTCCTCGATGAATGGATATGCATCCTCTACAAATTCAATCTCACCAGTAGGATAATCTGTTTTTCCAATGGCACCTGCATACTCAAATGTTGTTACTACTAAACGAGCTTCCGGTAACTCTTTTCGTAAATAATCAACCATTTCTTTATAGTGTTTTCTTTTTAAAGCAGAAAATAAAATCTTCTGTTGATCTCCATCTTCTCCATATTGTTTCACCGTTTCAACGAATCGTTTTAACGCATGAACATTATGCGCTCCATCTAATATTATTGTTGGTCTTTGCTGTACAACTTCCATTCTTCCTGGCCAAATGACCGTTTGAAAACTTTCTTGAATGGCAGACTCACGAACTGGAAATTGGAAGTTCTTTTCAAATCGTAAAAAGCATTCCAACGCTACTGCAGCATTTTCTAATTGATACTTTCCTTTCAAATTTAAACGTGGAATGTGAATTTGAGTATCTGCATTTGTAAAAATAAACCCATCTTCAACCAGTTCAATTTTAAATTCTCGTTCGAACGTATGTAGATCACAGTTATAAGCTTTTCCGACTACTTCAGCTACTTGTAGTGCTTCTGTTGGTAAATTTCCTAATATGACTGCTTGGTTTTGTTTGAAAATTCCCGTTTTTTGAATGGCAATTTCTTCAAGCGTATTTCCTAACATTTCTTCATGATCCATCCCAATTGATGTAATCACACTCATCGTTGAATGGACAATATTCGTTGTATCTAATAATCCACCAATTCCTACTTCTAATAAAGCGACTTCTACTTTTTTTCTAGAAAAATAGACTAACGCCATAGCCGTCATGATTTCAAAGAAACTTAATGGTTCATATTCGTCTATCAATGTTGCTTCTGCTTGTTGAACGAGATTTCCAACGATTTCAAATTCTTCTTCTGACATTACGTTACCATTCATTAAAAAACGATCCGTATAATCGATTAAATGAGGGGAAACAAATGCTCCTACCCTTTGCCCATGATGAACAAATAAGCATGATAGCATCGCAATCGTAGAACCTTTTCCATTTGTTCCCGTTACATGAATAATCGGATAATCTTCCTGAGGATTTCCAAGAAGAGACATGACTGCTCTCATTCTTTCTAATCCGTATTTTCGTTTATATTTCATTCGATCTAATATCCACTCTCTTACTGTTTGCATGAACTCCCCTTCTTTCATTTTCATCATACAAATTCCCTCTTCAACTTGCAAGAAATATTAAACTTTCTACCTCCATCTAAACAAAAAACAGCTTTTCTTCTGCCGTGAATGCTCCCATAGTTTTACTGCTGATACAACTAGTATCGTTAAACAACTAGATCTAGCTTTCTTATTGACAAGCCAGCTAGGATTTGCTAGAATGTGAATGAACCGAATATAATATTCATTCATAATTGAAGGAGGAAAGGTCAAATTGGACAAAAAACAAGCTCTAAAAAAAGCGGCTTATGACGTTTTTTCGAAAAAAGGTTACAAGGCGACAGGAATTTCAGAAATTGCTAGACAAGCTGGAATGGCAGTAGGCTCTTTTTATAATTATTACGAGAGTAAAGAAGCCATTTTTCTAGACATCTATATAGGTGAAAATAACCGTGTTCGCCAAGCTATGATCGAAGAACTAGATTGGGAAATTGATATGATTGATCTTATTAGTCAACTCTTTGCTCAGTCCAGAGCACTCGTTTCTTCCAATAAAATCCTTGCGGAATGGTACAATCCTGCTATATCAGATGAGTTGCATAGCTACTATTCCTCAGAAGAAGGCAAAGTCGCAAATCCATTTCATAAATTTCTAGTTAAAACTTTTACAAATCGTATGCAGGCTGAAGGGTATTCTCCAGAAAAGATTCAAGAGATTTTACAAGTTTACAACCTATTTTACTACATGGATATGCATATCACGGAAAAAGATTTTCCAGATATAGGCAAAACTGTCGAAATACTTGCAACCAACTTCATAAAAGGAGTTCTAAAATAAAGAAAATGGTTTTCTTTATTTTTTTAAAAATATGTGAATGAATTTTGTTTTAGTTCATTCAAAAATTAAAAACAGGAGTCATAAAAAATGAAAAGAGGTAAAAAAATGTTTATTATCATTCTATCAACACTTGGATTACTAGCCCTTATAACTTGGGGTGCCATCGCCTATCTTGGACGAAGTCAGACATTATCAATAAAATCCATCGAAAAAAACAGAGGAGATCTGTATTTAATTCATATCACAAAGCCGAGTCATCAAACCTGGAATGCTGGAGCTTATGCTAAGTTTACACTCCCTGATACGACGTCCGCTGCTAGGAAAAACGAAGCTAAGGGAGAACAGACCAGTCGATGGCTAACCATTGCCTCCACACCTGATGAAGATGAAATCCTCATTCTAACGCATAATAGTGGTAGCCACTTTAAAGAAACCTTGACACATTTACCGGCTGAAAGTGAGATTGAGATGAGTTGGCTTGATTCCTCTTTAGCCGTTAAAGATACGAATCAGCCACTAGTTTGCTTTGCATCTGATGTTGGTATTTCTGCTCTACGTCCCCTTATCAAAGAATGGGCTGGTAAAGCTCCGATTATTCTCAACCATTTTGATAAAGGAGTTACTATTTTCGATAATGAGATGAAGGAACTCGCTCAAAACACATCGAATTTTACTTATAAAACTAGCGATGAATTTTCTCAAAGTCAAGCATTTTTAAAACGTGCTATTGATGAATACGGCAATCAAGCCAGCTATCTCATCACAGGTCAGCCTGATGATGTAAATGAGATAAAGAATTTTTTAAAGGAAAATGGCATTGATAACAAAAATATCCAAGTAAGCTCGTTTACAGGTTTGAAATAAAAGCAATCTGTCTTCTGTATATCTGAATCATTCCGGTTCTATAATTTATAGGGTTGATGGAGAAAATCCACCAACCCTATTTTAGTGTATACAAAAAGGGCTTCACCCCTTATATTAAAGGCGTCCAAACTATTTACTACAACAACTAAAAAAGGAATTAAGCAACCTGACGCTGCTTAATCCCTTCACTAAAATTGTTTCATCAACCCTATTTGACAAAGAGCCTGAAAAAATCCTGCTAGTGATTTCTCACCAACAGGATTTATCTTATTTATTTCATGGCATCATTATGCTAATGTTTTTAATGTTGCAATACGTTCTAGAACTGCTTGACGTTGATCAGCGTATTCTTTACCTTTTGCACGTTCTGCTTCTACAACAGCTTCTGGTGCTTTCGCAACGAATTTTTCATTTGATAATTTTTTCTCTACACGATTCACTTCATCTTGTAGTTTAGCCGCTTCTTTTTCTAAACGAGCAATTTCGTCATCAATATTAATTAATCCTGCTAATGGTAAGTAAATTTCAGCTCCACTAATCACACTTGTTACAGCGTGGCTTGGTGCTTCTACTTCTAAACCATATTCAAATGATTCAGGATTACAGAAACGAGCAATATAGCTTTCATTTTCTGATAAAATAGCTTGAATATCCGCATTTGAAGTTTTAGCAACAATTGCAATTGGTTTCGATAATGGTGTATTCATTTCATTTCTGCTTGTACGAACTGAACGAATAAAGTCCATTAAGAATTCCATTTTTTCTGCTGCTGCTTCATCCATTTGACTTTCTTGTACAACTGGATATTGAGCAACTACTAATGAATCTCCAATATGAGGAACTGATTGCCAAATTTCTTCTGTTACGAATGGCATAATTGGATGTAATAAACGTAATGTTTGATCTAATACATACACTAAAATGCTACGAGTTGTTAATTTAGCAGCTTCATCATCTCCTGCTAATGTTTCTTTAGACATTTCAATATACCAGTCACAGAAATCATCCCAAATGAAGCGATACAATAGACGACCTGCTTCACCGAATTCAAATTTCTCGAATAATTCTGTTACTTTAGCAATGACTTGATTCAAGCGAGTTAAAATCCATTTGTCTGCTAATGTTTTTTCACCAGTAATATCTAATTGATCCACTGTTAAATCACCAATATTCATTAATGCATAACGACTTGCATTCCAAATTTTGTTGATAAAGTTCCATGCAGCATCCATTTTATCAGTTGAATAACGAACATCTTGTCCAGGTGCTGAACCATTTGCTAAGAACCAACGTAATGCATCTGCTCCATATTGTTCGATAACTTCCATTGGATCTACACCATTCCCAAGAGATTTACTCATTTTACGTCCTTGGCTATCACGAATTAATCCGTGAATTAATACATTTTTAAATGGACGTTTGCCAGTAAATTCTAATCCTTGGAACATCATACGGCTTACCCAGAATGTTAAAATATCATAACCTGTTACAAGTGTACTTGTTGGATAGTAACGTTTATAGTCACTAGCTTCAACATCTGGCCAACCCATTGTTGAAAATGGCCATAACGCAGATGAGAACCATGTATCTAATACGTCCACATCTTGTGTCCAGTTTTCAGCATCTGCTGGAGCTTCCATTCCAACGTATACTTCACCTGTTTCATTATGATACCATGCTGGAATTTGATGTCCCCACCATAATTGACGAGAAATTACCCAGTCGTGAATGTTTTCCATCCAACGTAAGTAAGCATCATTAAAACGTGGTGGGTAGAAATTAACCGTATTGTCTTCTTCTGCACGTTGTGCTTGAATCGCTTGTTCTGCTAAAGGTCCCATTTTAACAAACCATTGTTTTGATAAACGAGGTTCTACAACAACATCTGTACGTTCAGAATGTCCCACACTGTGAACATGTTTTTCGATTTTTACAAGAAGTCCTGCTTCTTCTAAATCTTTAACAATAGCTTTACGAGCTGCAAAACGATCCATCCCTTCGTATTTTCCAGCTAATTCATTCATTGTTGCATCATCATTCATCACATTTACACGTGGTAAATTGTGACGATTACCAACTTCAAAGTCATTTGGGTCATGGGCAGGTGTAATTTTTACAACCCCTGTTCCAAAATCTTGTTCAACATACTCATCAGCAATAATTGGAATTTCTTTTCCAACTAATGGTAAGATAACTGTTTTTCCAATCAATGCTTGATAACGTTCATCTTCAGGGTGAACTGCAACTGCAGTATCTCCAAGTAGCGTTTCTGGGCGAGTCGTCGCTACTTCTAATACTCCACTTCCATCTGCTAATGGATAATTCATATGGTAGAAAGCACCTTCTACATCTTTATGAATAACTTCGATATCTGATAATGAAGTTTTTGCTTTTGGATCCCAGTTAATAATGTATTCTCCACGGTAAATTAAACCTTTTTCATATAATGTTACGAATACTTTTTTAACAGCATCTGATAAGCCTTGGTCTAATGTGAAACGTTCACGACGATAGTCCACTGAAATTCCCATTTTTGCCCATTGTTCACGGATATGGCTAGCATATTCTTCTTTCCATTCCCATGTTTGTTCTAAGAATTTTTCACGTCCTAGGTCATAACGAGATAAGCCTTCTCCACGTAATTTTTCTTCTACTTTTGCTTGAGTCGCAATTCCTGCATGGTCCATCCCTGGTAACCATAATGTATCGTATCCTTGCATACGTTTTTGACGAATAATCATATCTTGCAATGTAACGTCCCACGCATGTCCTAAGTGTAATTTACCTGTTACATTTGGTGGTGGAATAACGATTGAATACGGTTCTGCATTTGGATCTTCATTTGGATGGAAGACTCCTGATTCAACCCACCATTGATATTTTCCTGCTTCAACTTCTTGTGGTTGAAACTTTGGTGACATTTCTTTTGCCATTCTTTTTTCCTCCTTGATGAAATAATTTTGATACAATAAAAAAATCCTATGAAGATTTACTTCATAGGACGATTATTTTCGTGGTACCACCTAATATTCGCATCATAACTGATGCCTTTAACGTTGTTAACGAAGTCTACTCCGAGCTAAGTTACTATCATTCCCCTAGCCAACTTACAAGCTACCTTCATACAAATTCGTTAAGAAGTTTCACCAACCCTTCTCTCTCTATTAACTTAAATTTGTATTACTCCTCTTGTGCATTGCTTTTATTCTATGCAATATAGTCTACCATTGTTTAACCCTACTTGCAAATGATTTTCCTTGTAATTATTCTACTTATTTTTTCAAGAAACGACGCATTGAGAAAATCGAACCAAATGATCCAATTAAAATCCCAACTCCAGCCATTGCCCAAGATAAGCGATATAAGAAAGGATTTGGTGCTAATAAGCTAAAGTTTGAGCCCGCAAAGAAATCACTTCCACCTTTATAAATCCATACATATAAGGCCCATAATAAAGCAATTGGTACAATTGACCCAAATAACCCAATTAATCCACCTTCTAAGAAGAAAGGCCAACGAATATAAGCTTTTGTCGCTCCTACTAATTGCATAATTTCAATTTCTGTTCTACGAGCATGAATCGTTGCACGAATCGTATTAGAAATTAAAAATAATGCAATAATTAATAATACTGAAATCACACCAATCCCAACATTTCTAGCTGTTGAAATAACTTTAAATAATGTATCTGCACGTGCTCCACCATAGTTAACACGAGCTACATAATCCATTTTTTCAATCACATTGGCAACTTCTTTTGTTTGTTTTGGATTTTTAGTACTGACATCAAATGCATCTCTCAATGGATTACTATCATTTTTAAATAATTCAAATTCTTGTGCAACACTCTTAGTGATGTCTTCTAATTCTTCATCTTTTGAACGGAATTTCACGGTATCAACCGTATCCAGAGCTTCAATCGCCGCCTTCAATTCCGCTGTTTTTGTTTCGTCTGCTGCTAAATCGATATAGACACGAACGTTTACATCTTGTTCTACATCTGTGGCAATTTTATTCATATTAAATAATAATGAAACAAAAATTCCTACTAGTAACAATACCATTGATACCGCAGAAATCGCACCAAATGTAGACCAACCATTTCTAAATAAACTTTTAACAGCATCACGAATATGACGCCACATTGTTCTAATCTTCATATCCGTATTCCCCTTCCTCTTGGTCACGGACAATACGACCCATTTCAATAGCCAGTACACGATGTTTCTTTTCATTTACAATTTGGCTATTATGAGTTGCCATTACAATTGTTGTCCCTTGTTGATTAATTCTTTCTAAAATATCCATAATTTCCATAGAAGTTTCTGGATCTAAGTTTCCTGTTGGTTCATCTGCAATTAATACAGCAGGATTATTCACAATTGCTCTAGCTATTGCTACACGTTGTTGTTCGCCCCCTGATAATTGGTCCGGAAACATCATCATACGATGTTTTAAGTTTACTAAAGCTAATACTTCTTCAACTTTTCGTTGAATTTCTTTTGGTGCTTTTTCAATTACTTCCATCGCATATGCAACATTTTCATACACTGTTAAACGAGGTAATAATTTAAAATCTTGGAACACTACTCCTACATAACGTCTTAAATAAGGAATTTCACGTTCTCTCATTTTTGTTAAATCATATTTTCCTACAGTAATTCTTCCTTTAGTAGCTTTTTCTTGACGATACATCATTTTTATAAATGTTGATTTCCCTGCACCTGATGGGCCAACAACATATACAAATTCTCCGTCTTGAATTCTGACAGATAAATTATTTACGGCTAAAATACCTTTTCCATATTTTTTTGAAACATTCATCATTTCAATCATGCGCTCACCAGCTTTCTCTATTCATAGTCTAGGTCTTATCCATTATACCATTTTTATGATAACATTCTATTGATGAAATATTACAAACAGATGTCAATTTTTAGATTTCCTTATTGATAAACATGATTACACAACTGTGATAGATACAAAAACATATATTGTAAAGTTTCATCTTTGATACTGTGTGGGATGATAAATTCCATATTCGGTAACCACTGATCTAATGTTTGACTTCTATAATATTCCAATAATGATTTAAATGGATGATGATAATGAATCGTTAACATTCCCTTTTCAAAAGTTGATAAAGTAATCCCCAATTTTAAAAGCGGAATCCCTAAACCATCTAATAGTAGTTGGAAAATTCTCAATGTTATTTCAAATTGGTTAGAAGAGGTCTTTCCAAAATACTCCTCAATCATTTCTTTCCATTTTTCAAGTAACTCACTTGAAGAAATTTCTCCATTAAACCATTTTTCTTCCAACTCATAACTAATCATATCAACCACAAATAGTTGAATGACATTAATATTCGTTAATGAAATAGGATTTCTTCTAAGTGCCAAAAAATTTTTCAGTAAAATATGAAAAACTTCTTCAGCAGTTCCAATTTCAACAAAATAATTGGAAATCATTTGGGCAATATCTTGAGAGATAATTGGAAGCAATGTCGCATAATAACGAAACGCTTCTTTTTGATAGAAAGAATATTCTTCGTATTTTTTATTTTTTGAATATATATTGAAGTAAACTTCTCCAAATAATTTTAAAAATTCAAATAACGAAATAGAAAATGAATGATACGGTGATAAATAGATTGAAAATTTTTGGTTTTCTTTTTTTATAAGTGCTCTTTGACTAAATTCGACAGAAATCCTATAAGATTTTATAAGAGCATTCACTTGAAGTAGAAAGAAATGAAAGAATGAAATCGCTTGTTGCTGCGTAATATTCAACTCGCATACATCAGCATTTGTTGGATATTTTTTAGAAAGAATATAAGAATGATAAAATTGAACCACTTTGTCACGATGTTTTTTTATTTGGCGACAACTAGAACAGACAAAGTCCTGACCATATATCTGTAATAAAATTTCTTGATAGCTTGGAGAGTGCAGATGAAATTTTTCGGAATAATAATCAAAATAAAACAATCGAAGATTGTCTAAATCTTCTTTAAATGATAATTCAAATAATTTTGGAGTCAGACATTCTAACCATTTTACTTTTAATTCATCTTTAGCTTCTTTTAAATTTTTCGCAAAATATTTCTTGGCATATTTCTCCTTTAAATAATAATCAGAAATTTTTTGTATTCCCTTTTTCTCATATAGGGTCAGTTCATCTATACGATTCATAAAATAGTGGTAGATCATTTTTGAATTTTGAGATTTCAAATGCTTATCCATAAACTCAACTTGAAAAATATTATCCCGTTGATCTAACTGATATTTATCAAAATATTCGTATTTTTGACTTAACTCTTCAATTAAATCGAGCGTATCGAATAAGCCACGAAGTTCACTAACTGTATATTGCATTCCCAAAACCCCCTTTTATTTTCTAGTTTTATTTTACCGCTTTCATCGTTGTAAAACAAATGTTTTTTGACTTTTTTCCGAAAAAATAAAGTTGTTTGAATTTTATATCCAAACAACTTTAAATAATTCAATGGATTAGTAGCATAAACCATGAGATTCGCAAAGCGAAGCTGCTGGCGTCCTTTTACTACTATATTAAAAAGTCAATTTTTATTCTACGTCGCCGGATAGCGTCCATTTTAAATACGCATCCATAAATGGATCTAAATCTCCATCCATAACCGCACCAATATTCCCCGTTTCATGACCCGAACGCAAATCTTTTACTAAAGAATACGGATGGAACACATAATTTCGAATTTGAGAACCCCAAGCAATATCTTTTTGTTCACCACGAATTTCAGCTAACTCAGCTGCTTTCTTCTCTTCTTCTAATTGATATAACTTCGTTTTTAACATCGCCATCGCTTGATCCTTATTTTTAAATTGCGAACGCTGCGCCTGACTTTGCGTTACAATTCCAGTTGGAATATGCGTAATACGAACAGCTGACGAAGTTTTATTAATATGTTGTCCTCCAGCACCACTCGCACGATATACATCAATTTTCAAATCATCTGGATTAATTTCGATATCAATATCCCCTTCTAATTGAGGCATAATATCAATGGAACAAAATGAAGTATGACGTTTTCCAGCAGCATCAAAAGGAGAAATTCTCACTAAACGATGCACACCTTTTTCACTCTTCAAATAACCATAGGCATTTAATCCTTCAATAGATAAGGTCACAGACTTAATACCAGCTTCTTCTCCATCTTGATAATCGACTGTTTCAATACGATATCCATGTTGTTCAGCCCATCTTGTATACATTCTTAACAGCATACTTCCCCAGTCTTGTGATTCTGTTCCACCAGCACCTGGATGAATTTCTAAAATTGCACTACATTTATCATGAGGTCCACTTAGTAACATACTTAATTCATATTTTTCTAATTCTTTTTCAACGCTATAAACACGTTCCACTAATTCCTCATGAATTTCTTCTTCTGGTTCTTCCTTATACATTTCAAATAGCAGTTCCACTTCTTCTACTTGTAGTTCTAATTGATGAAAAGTATCATAGACTGCTTTTAATTCATTACTCTTTTGAATGACAATTTGTGCTTTTTCATTATCATCCCAAAATCCAGGTTCAGACATTTGTTGCTCATAAGAAGCAATATCTTCTTCTAAATGATCTAAGTCAAAGAGACCCCCTATAACTTGTCATTTGTGTAGACATTTTTTCTAATGCATTTCTGATTTCACTAATTTCCATACCATTCTCCTATCTCATTGTAAAAAGGTAGGCTGGACTTTTGCCCAGCCTACTTCTTATTATGCTTGTTCTGGTTCTTCAGTTGGACGATCATGCCCTTGAGCAATCACGCTTCTAGCACCTTGCACTTGTTCACGTTGTAAATTTTGACGAATTTGAGATTTCATTAAGATACGAGTCACATCATAATCAATAGCCGCAATCATTTGTTGGAAACGATTGAATCCTTCTGTTTGATACTCTGTTAATGGGTCAATTTGTGCATATCCACGTAAACCTACACCCTCACGTAATTGATCCATATCATCAATATGGTCTGTCCATTTACGGTCAACTACACGTAAAATGACAACTTTTTCAAACTCAAGCATTTGAGAATCCCCATTTAATTGCTCTTGTTTTTCTCTGTAAATTTCCATTGCTTTTTCATTCAATAGACCTTCAATTTCTGATGGAGTTTTTCCTTTTAAGTCTGATAATGAAATGTCATCTGGATGACAAATTGCATTAGCTGCGAAATCTACTAAGCTTTCTAAATCCCAAGTTTTCTTTTCACCTAAAGTATGATTTTCTACCATACGGTGAATCGTTCTGCGAATCATTGCTTTTGTTACTTTTTCTAATGAATTTTCTTCATTAATAATTTGTAATCTTTGTGAATAAATGATTTCACGTTGTTCACGCATCACTTCGTCATATTGTAATACGTTTTTACGTGTATCATAGTTATTTCCTTCTACACGTTTTTGAGAAGCTTCAACCTGACGAGATAACATTTTACTTTGAATGAAGTTGTCGTCTCCATTTTCGTCAATATTTAATCTTTCCCAGATTGCTTGCATTCTTTCTCCACCGAAACGTTTCATTAAGTCATCTTCTAATGATAGGTAGAATTGAGTTGCACCTGGATCTCCTTGACGTCCAGATCGTCCACGTAACTGATTATCAATACGACGGCTTTCATGACGCTCTGTTCCGATAACACATAAACCACCTAATTCTTTAACGCCTTTACCTAACTTAATGTCTGTTCCACGTCCTGCCATGTTTGTTGCAATTGTAACGGCACCTCGTTGTCCAGCCATCATAACAATTTCTGCTTCTTTAAAGTGGTTTTTAGCATTTAATACTTCATGAGGAATTCCTTCTTGATGTAGCATTTGTGAAATTAACTCACTTGTTTCTACAGCTACTGTACCAACAAGAATTGGTTGTCCTTTTTCGTGGCGTTCTTTAATATCACGAACTACCGCTTTAAATTTACTCTTCAATGATGGATAAATCACATCATGAGCATCAATACGTTGAACAGGACGGTTTGTTGGAATCGTAATAACGTTCATATTATAAATTTCACGGAATTCTTCTTCTTCCGTTTTAGCAGTCCCTGTCATACCTGATAATTTACGATACATACGGAAGAAGTTTTGGTAAGTAATTGTCGCCATTGTTTTAGATTCATTTTCAACTTCTACACCTTCTTTTGCTTCAATCGCTTGGTGTAATCCATCTGAATAACGACGACCTTCCATAATACGACCTGTAAATCCATCTACGATTTTTACTTGCCCTTCATCTACTACATAATCGATATCTCGGATCATAATGTAATTTGCACGTAAAGCTTGGTCAATATGGTGAACTAATGCTGAATTGTCCACATCATATAAGTTTGGTAGACGGAAAGTTTGTTCAGCCTTATTAATACCTTCATCTGTTAATGAAATAGATTTAGAAGTTAAATCAATCGTATAGTCTTCATCTTCTTTCAATGCTTTAACGAAGAAATCTGCACGTTGATATAAAACAGTAGATTTTTCAGCTTGACCTGAAATAATTAATGGTGTACGAGCTTCATCAATTAAAATTGAGTCCGTTTCGTCAACTACCGCATAGTTTAATGGACGTTGAACCATTTGTGATTTGTAAACAACCATGTTATCACGTAAGTAGTCAAATCCTAATTCACTATTTGTACTATAAGTAATATCTGCATAATAAGCTGCACGTTTTTCTTCTGGTGATTGTCCAGTTAAGTTTACACCTACACTTAATCCTAGGAAATTATATAATTCACCCATTTCTTTTGCGTCACGTGTAGATAAGTATTCATTAACCGTTACTACGTGTACACCATCACCTGAAAGTGCATTTAAATATACAGGCATTGTAGCTGTTAATGTTTTACCTTCCCCTGTACGCATCTCCGCAATATTCCCATTATGTAGAGTGATACCTCCCATAATTTGAACTTTATAAGGGAATAAGCCTAAAACACGTTTAGCACCTTCACGTACTAAAGCGAATGCTTCTGGTAATAATTTATCTAAAGATTCTCCTGAAGCATATCTTGCTTTAAATTCTTCTGTTTTTACTGGAAAGTCTGCATCACTTAATGCTTCCATTTTACTTTCCAAGCTAATTACTTTATCCGCTAATTTTTCAAGTTTACGAACTTCGCGTTTGTTATTTTCAACTAATTGCTTTAAAAAATTTGCCATTCTCTGACTCCTTTATATTTTTCTTTCTAAATCATCTATCTTGCAAATGAGTATACCAATTGCATCTTATTCATTTTACCATCATTATTCAAAATAGAAAAGAAAAAAAGGTAGAGTTGGAAAAATTTTTCCAACTCTACCTTAAAGTAGGCTTTTATACATTCGTTTCAATTAAACCATATTTACCATCTTTACGACGATAAACAATATGTGTTTCATTTGTTTCTGCATCTTGGTAAATAAAGAAGTTATGACCTAACATATTCATTTGTAAAACCGCTTCTTCACTGTCCATTGGTTTTAAATCAACACGTTTTGTACGTACAATCTCTAATACAGATTCATCTTCTTCCACTGTTTCAGGTACAACAGGGGCAACAAGCACTTCAAATCCTTTTTCACGAGATTTACGATTAATTTTAGTTTTATGTTTACGAACTTGTCTTTCTAATTTATCAATCACTAAATCGATACTGCCGTACAAATCTCCAGTTGTTTCTTCTGCACGTAAGACTAAATAAGGAAGAGGAATTGTTACTTCAACTTTTGCAGTCTTTTCAGAATATACTTTCAAATTAACATGAGCTGTTGCATTAGCAACATCGCCAAAGTATTTTTCTAATTTTGAAAGTTTCTTTTCAGCATAATTACGAATTGCTTCAGTAACTTCAATGTTTTCTCCACGAATATTATATTTGAACATAATAATCTCCCCTTTCATCTGGCTATTCCAGACTGAAGAAATCTCTTAAGGACCATTCTTAAGAATCCCTTCTTTTGATTTCTTTCTATGATTTTATTATAAACCTTTTTCTCATTTTTTACAACCGTTTTCAAAAATCTTTAGGAATTCCTAAACATTTTTTAACATTGCTATTCCCTTTGTTCATTTTTTTCAAAAGAAATCCAATTTACCAAAATATCAGGAATTAAATTAATAAAAATTATCGGCAGAAACCGATTTTAATATTATGTTAAAGATATCTTATAACACAAAGGAGTGATGTTTTATGGAAAAAGTTTTTACAACTCCAGCTCGTTATGCTCAAGGAAAAGATGTTTTTAAAACAGGCCTTTCCCATGTTTTAGCTTTAGTAAATCAACTACTTCTTCTCTGTAACTCAATCGTTTATGATTTAGTCGGAAAAGACTTAGAAGAAATTTTAGTAGCTGCTGGAGCACTGTTTATCGCGAAAGTTTCAATGGTGAAGCTTCGAACAAAGAAGTTAGTCGTGTAGCTGAAATTGCTAAAGTGGTAACTCCTGCTTTATAAGCTGTTGTTGAAGCAAATACATTATTAAGTGGTATTGGTTTTGAATCTGCTGGTTTGGCAGCTGTTCACGCCATCCATAATGGATTCACTGCTTTACATGGCGATATTCACTCTCTTACTCACGGTAAAAAAGTAGCTTATGGAACATTAACACAACTTTTATTAGAAAATCGTCCTAAAGAAGAATTAGATAAATATATTACATTCTACAAAGAATTAGGCTTACCAACTACCTTAAAAGAAGTAAAATTAGATACTGTACCATATGAAGATTTACTAAAAATCAGTCGCTTAACTACACAAGATGGCGAAACAATCCATCAAATGGTTGTTCAATATACTGCTGAAGATGTAGCCAATGCTCTAATCGCTCTTGATCAGTACGTGACAACTCGATTTTAATTTTTGAAGAATATATTTTGTTTAAAAAATAATACCAATCAGCTCAAGCAGATCACTGCTTCTGCTGATTTTTTTGTGTATTTCCTAAATACTTCATAAACCCTATATAAATACTTCATTAAACACAGTATAATATAAGTAAAAAATTCATCTAAATTCATTGGAATCATTAAAATTGAACGGAGGATTATTATGTTAAAAAGAATTTTTGCATCTACTAGTTTGTTATTATATCTATTACTACCTTTTTTCAATATCCAAATGATGAATATATTTTATCCTAACTTTTTAAGAAATAATCATACTGCTTTTTTAGGAATATTCATTCTATTTATCTTAAATATTGTATTAACAATTTTAGTCATTACTCTATCAATCAAAACTAATATACTGAAATCTCGTATGATAACAGTTGGAATCTATCTTTTTATTGGATTACTCCTTCTTGTTTTGATTATTGGTATTCCAAAAATTTTACAAACTTATGTTTTTACCCAATTGATTACATCCCTTTTTTCATTCGCTTTTGTTTTTGGGGTAGTTATTTCTTTAACTCTTTTATCAAAATTTTAAACAGTATTTATATTTAAATTTAAAAGGAATTAAGTAACTTTAAATGACTTAATTCCTTTTTGTTTTCTCCTGTTATCGAAACACCGTAAACAATTTGACGTCCTCTATCCCTTTTTCCTGCAATAACTTAGCCGCTAGTCGAATGGTTTTTCCAGTCGTATAAATATCATCGAACAGTAAAATTTTATCTGGTAACTGCATCTCTTCTTTCAATACAAAGGGTTGTTGTAATTTCATTCTCTCCTCTCTTGTCTTTTCAGATTGTTTTTTTCCTTTTCCAATATGGTGAAAGAATTGCTGATACGGAATTTTCGACAGTTCTAAAAAGTATTCAACCGATTCAAACTCTCTTTTTTCTAAACTTTGTTTAGAAGTGGGTAGTGGACAAATCGCATATCCTTGCTTGAGATATGTTTTTAACTCCCTTTTTAAATCTTCTTGGATTAAAAAAGCTACAGCACAGTCTCCCGTGAATTTATATCGTTCCATAAATTCTTTTGCCTGTTCATCATACACATATAATGCTTGATTCATAGGAAAATAAGAATCCATCTCTTTCCAACGAACACAGTCATAACAGAGTGTCGCATCCTCCATTAAACGCCCACAACCCGGACAAGTTGATTCCTTTCCTAATGAGTGAAACAACTGTTGGCACTGCCTACAAATTGGTCTTGAATTCCATAGAAATAAAGAACTAATTCCTGAATCTGCTGTTACATCCTTTCCACACCATACACAACGCATCTTAGTCACCTTCTATTAATCCTCTTTTTCTAGCTTCTTCATTCAATGATTCAATTTCTTTTTTTGCTTGTTTCATTGCTCGACTCATTCCTTCATAAAAGTAGACAACTTCTCCGCCTGGATGATTCACACTTCTACCTACTCTTCCTGCAATTTGTACTAACACTTCCCTTGTAAAAATCTCTTCTTGAGACTCTGTTACGACTACATCAATCCCATAAAAAGTAACTCCTCTTTCAAGAATCGTTGTTGTAATTAGAAAATCTAACTTTCCATCTCTCATTTGTTGTATTCTTTCTTGTCGCTGTTCCTCTTGAGAGGAAACACTTGAAAAGCTTGCATTTGGAAAAGCTCGGCTCATCATCTCTTCTACTGCTGGAATTTGAACAATCGTTGATACAAATACTAAAAACGGTGTTTTTTCATCTAGTCTCTTCTTCATCCAGCTATACAACTCTTGGGGAATTTTTTTCTTTTCTAAAGCTCTATCCCACTTTCTTAATTCCTTAAACAGAGGCACAACAAGGGGATGACGATGAAATCTTGCAGGTAATAACGAATACGACAATTGCTGATGTTGAATTTGGTATAATTCTAACTTTGAAGGAGTTGCTGTCATAAAGACTAGCCTTCCCGTTGGTTTAACTGCACGATGAACCGCAAATTGTAACATATCACTATTAGAATAAGGAAAGGCATCCACTTCATCTATCATTAAAACATCAAATGCATGATAAAATCGCAGCATTTGATGAGTCGTGGCAATAGTAATGGGGGTTCTTTTATAACTTTCATCCGTTAATCCATGTAAAACAGTCACCTCTTCTAAAGGAAAGGCTTCTTTAATTCTGGGAGCCAATTCATTGCATACATCAATTCTTGGAGCTGCTAATCCTACTCTCCCACCTTCTTCTAAGACTGATTTCATTAATTCAAAAATCATTTCGGTCTTTCCCGCTCCAGTAACGGCCCATACTAAATGCTCCTTATCCGTTACTTTTACTAATTCTTGCGACAGTTTTTCCTGTTCCTTAGACATCTGATGCTTATAATATAATTGGACTGAATGTGGCGAAAATGCTGGTGTTTTTTCTTCAATGGCAACTAATACACAACATTCTTTTACTTTCCCCATATTTAAACATCTCAAACAATAATAACAATTTTTCTGACAAATGATGCAAGGTCCCACTGCGAACTCTTCAACATTTTGATTACCGCAACGATTACAAACGATTTTTCCATTTTCCTTATTAAATCCAGGCAATACTTCTCCCATTTGTTCTAATGTAACATCTCTTTGCGATTGAAACTTCACTTGAATTCTTCCTAGTTCTTCCATCACACACCTCCTAATATTTATATACGAAAAAAGCAGCGAAAAAATTCGCTGCTTAAAAAATTTTATACTATTTTTTCAAAATGAAGCTTATTTAGCAGCGACACCTTTATCAGCTACTAACTCAACTTCTTCCCATCCAGTTCCTTTATCTGGAGTGATATTAATTTTCTTCACACGTTTATTAACGGCTGTTAATTCAAATGTATTGAAACGAGGAATTGCAAATGGATTTTCTTGAACGTATTGTTGCCATTCTAAGAATAATTGTTTTTTAACTTTTTCATCGAATGTTTCGTCAGATGAAATACGTTCTAATAATGCTGTATGTTTTGGTTCTACAAAGTGACCAAAGTTGAAGGCAGCTTTTGGTCCATATAATCCATCTGGAGATGGGTTAAATCCAATTGTAAATCCTCCAGTCCACATATCATAGTCATCAGCATATTTTTGTAATTTTTCAGCATAAGTTTGGAAATCTAATGTACGACCATTTAGTAATTGTACATTTAATCCAACTTCTTTCCACCAAGCGATATATTGTTGTAATACCGCTTCAGCAGTTTCACTACCTTTAGCTGCTAAGAAGTTGATCACTAATGGTTTTCCTTCTTTATCTTCTACAAATCCGTCTCCATCAACATCTTTATAGCCAGCTTCTTTTAAGATTTCTTTTGCTTTTTCAGGATTGTAATCGAATCCTGGAACAACATCTTTACCTACATATAAATCTTTAAAGAATGGTGTTAATAAAGTATTGGCACGAACAGATAACCCGTGGTAAGTATCTTTCGCTACTGAATCATTGTCGATTGCATATCCAATTGCTTTACGTAAAGCCACATCATTCATTTTCTTAGAAGGATCTACTACGTGTTCGCCTTTAGCTGCATCCCAATGTCCTACATTGAAACCAGTATAACTGATTGAGTTATTCATTAATCCTAATAATGAAATGTTATCTAAATCTTTGTATGTTTCGTATTGATCAGAAGGCATTCCACTTACATAGTCATAGTGACCCGCTTTTAATTCTGAAACAATTTGCTCACTACTTACAACATCTAATTTCAAGTCAATTTTTGGTTGACCTTTATAGTAATAAGGGTTTTTCTCAAAGCTTACAGATTCACCTGGTACGATATTTTTAATAATGAATGGACCACTACCAACTACTTTTGTACGAGAGTAATCTGAAGTAATCATTTCTTGATAAGTCATATCTTTATAAATATGTTTTGGAATCATTAAAGTATTGACAGCTTCTCCACCAAACTCTAATGCTGGATAAACTTCTTTTAAGTGAAGTTTAACCGTTTGATCATCAACTTTTTCTAAACCTGAAATTGATGATGCTTTTCCTTCATGGAATTCTTGTACCCCTTCAACATTTAAAATATCTTCAGAGAAACGAACCCCTTCATAGTCTGGACGACTTAATACTTCATATGTAAAGATGTAGTCATCAATTGTTAAAGGTTGTCCATCTGACCATTTATAATCTCCCTTTTTCAAATGGATTGTAAAGATTTTATTTTCACGGTCTAACTTATACTCAGCCATCCCTTTGCTATTGTCAATTTTTTGATTTCCATCATATCCAAATAAATTAGTGAAAGCCAAGTTAACAATATCTCCATCACCAGAGTCGATATATAAAATAGGGTTAAATAATCCTTTAAATGGTGAGTTTGATACTTGTGCATAATTTAGTGTTCCCCCACTAATTGCATTTCCATCATTTACCACCTCTGTTTTAAATCCATCTTCAACAGGTGCTTGTACTGATGAAGAAGATTGTTGTTTGTTACCACATGCCGCTAAAGCTAACGCAGCTGTAACACTAAGAAATCCTGTATATAATTTCTTGTTATTCATATTATCCCTCCTAAGTTTTAAAAACTAATGAATGTTTCGATACTAACAAAGTTTAGAGTGTATTTCAACACTTATTTCGAATTTTAATGTTTTTTTCATCTTTTTTTAATGAAAATACGATAGATATATGATATAATTATAACCTTTTATAGTTATAGAGAATTTTTATACAAAAAAACGAGCTTATGCTCGTTTTTTCTTATGCTTGTTGACTAACAATATAGTTTACAGCATCTCCAATTGTAACAATTTGTTCAGCATCTTCATCAGAAATCTGAATTCCGAATGCATCTTCTAATTCCATGACTAATTCAACAACATCTAATGAATCAGCACCTAAGTCTTCTTGGAATGTTGTATCTTTTGTAATTTTTAATACATCGACACTAAAACGTTCCGAAATTAATTGAATTACCTTGTCTAATACTTCTTGCTCTGACATTTGTAGTCCTCCTTGTCTAAGCGATTTCTCCCTACACTCCTAATGGATATACTCTTATTTTACTCAAATTTGGCTTTATTGTCTATCATTTCTTTTGAAAGCACTTTATTTTACATAGTACTATGATAAACTATTTTTCCAAATTTCAGCTTGTTCTTTTGTAGTTAGTACAAAATGTCCTGGAGTAATTTCAAACATTTCTTCTGGTTCATTTTGAACGGTTGGCTGATAAATCACTCTTTTACGATTTCTTTCATATTGAGGATCTGGTAAAGGAATTGCTGATAATAGACTCTTCGTATACGGATGGAATGGTTGATGATAAACAGCATCAGCAGTTCCTAATTCTACGATTTTCCCTTGATACATCACTGCAATTCGATCACTGATGTATTTTACCATCGATAAATCATGCGCAATAAATAAATACGTTAATTTTTGCTCTTTTTGCAATTGTTTTAATAAATTAACGATTTGTGCTTGAATCGATACATCTAATGCTGAAATTGGCTCATCACAGACAATAAAACGAGGATTTACTGCTAGAGCTCTTGCAATCCCGATTCTTTGACGTTGACCACCAGAAAACTCATGTGGGTAACGATTGGCATGTTCTGGATTCAATCCTACCATTTTCAGCAATTCGTTTACTTTTGCATCTCTTTCTGCACGAGTTTTAACGATACCGTGGATATCCATTCCTTCAGCAATAATATCTCTAACTTTCATTCTTCCATTTAAAGAAGCATATGGATCTTGGAAAATCATTTGTGCCTGTTTTCTAAAATCTTTCAAGTCTTTTGTTTTTGTTGGAATTTCTTTTCCATCAAATAAAATTTGTCCATCTGTTGCATCATTCAATCGCAAAATCGAACGACCTGTTGTAGACTTTCCTGAACCGGATTCTCCAACAAGACCGAAAGTCTCACCTTCAAAAATTTCAAAACTAATATCATCGACTGCTTTTACAACTTGTTTCGAAGAAGAACCAAAGTAACACTTTAAGCCTTTAACTTCGACTAATTTACGTTTACTCATTTGTCACTCTCCTACTTTCAAATTGTGCCCAGCGTTTTTGAATTTCTTCCGGTGGCTCTACTTTTGGAGCACGTTCATCTAATAACCATGTTGCTGCAGCATGTGTATTCGATACAGCAAACATTGGTGGCATTTCTTCAAAATCAATATCTAATGCATAATCGCTTCTTAGAGCAAATGCATCTCCTTTTGGAGGATTTAATAAATCTGGCGGTGTTCCCGGAATCGTATATAAGGATCCTTCCTCTTCTAAAGAAGGCATTGAGCATAATAATCCCCATGTATATGGATGTCTAGGATTGTAAAAAATTTCATCGACTAGTCCATATTCCACAATCTTCCCAGCATACATTACAGCCACTCTATCCGCAACATTAGCTACAACACCTAAATCATGCGTAATAAAAATAATAGAAGTGCCTTGCTTTTGTTGAATTTCTTTTAATAATTCTAAAATTTGTGCTTGAATCGTTACATCCAATGCAGTGGTTGGTTCGTCCGCAATTAAAATATCTGGATTACATGCTAATGCAATCGCAATAACAATTCTTTGTCTTTGTCCACCAGAAAATTGATGCGGATAATCATTCACTCTTTTTTCTGCATTTGGAATTCCGACTTGTTCTAATAATTGAACGGCTTGTTGCAAGGCTTCTTTTTTCGATAATTTTAAATGCTTGATCATCGATTCCGCCACTTGCAACCCAACTTTCATCGTTGGATCTAATGACGTCATTGGGTCTTGGAAAATCATCGCAATTTTCTTCCCACGAATTTGTTGCATTTCAGATTCTGATTTTTCTAAAATATTTTCTTGTTCGAAAATAATTTCTCCATTTTCAACTAAAGCATTGGCAGATAATAATTGCATAATGGATCTAGTCGTAACAGATTTACCTGAACCAGACTCACCAACAATCGCTAAAGTTTCTCCTTTTTTCAAGTCAAAATCTATCCCTCGAACCGCTTGAACTTTTCCATCAAATGTTTGAAAGGATACTTGTAAATTTTTTACACTTAAAATTGTTTCACTCATACATTTCTCCTATTCTTTCATTTTTGGATCAAAGGCATCTCTTAATCCATCTGCTAATAAATTAAAACTAATCATTAAAATACATAATACAATCGCTGGGAACCACATTAAGTGTGGTAAAAATCTAAATGTTTTATACCCATCATTAATGAGCGAACCTAATGAAGCATTTGGTACTGGAACCCCAATTCCTAAGAAACTTAAAAATGCTTCAAAGAAAATCGCTGAAGGAATTGAAAACATCGTTTGAATAATAATAATTCCAGCAATATTTGGTAATAGGTGTTTCAATGCAATTTTCCAAAAACTTTGTCCTAATGATTTAGACGCTAGGACATATTCTAAATTTTTTAATTTTAATGTTTGCGCACGAACAACACGGGCCATTGTTAACCAACTCGTAACCCCAATGGCTAAAATAATCGTACCGACACCTGGTTGTAAAAATAACAACATTAACACTAAGATAACTAAGTTTGGAATAGCCGTCATAATTTCTAAAATACGTTGCATCACTGTGTCTACACGACCACCAAACCAACCAGAAATCAAGCCATATAATACCCCTACTGTTAAATCAAACAGTGCTGCAGCAAAGGCAATTAATAATGATAATCTTGTTCCATATAAAATTCGAGATAATAAATCTCTTCCTAAACCATCTGTTCCTAAATAGTAATAAGTCCCTTCAGGAACTCCTGCTTGAGCATATGCATCTACACCCGCTCTCATCCCTTTAAAAATACCAGGAATTTTAGCTGGTAAATTCGCAAATTGAACATTTTGTTCCAATGGATCATGCGGACTAATAAAAGGAGCTAATAAAGCAAGAATGATAAAGAGAACTACAATTCCTAACGATACAACTGCTCCCTTATTTTTTTTCAATCGTCTCCATGCATCTTGTAAAAAACTTTGAGGAGGAAGTGAAATAGTTTCCACTTGTTCAAAAGATGATGCTACACGTTTAAATGTTACTTTTTCTGTCATTATGAAGCTTCTCCTCCTTGTGTTAAACGAATTCTAGGATCAATAAATCCATATAGTAAATCCACAATTAAAATGGTCACAACAAGTAAAAATGAATACATCATTGTCACACCCATAATCGTTGGATAATCATTTGTTAAAATGGATTTAACAAATTGCTCCCCAATACCAGGAATGGCAAAAATATTTTCAATGACCATTGAACCTGTCATTAAACCTACTAACATTGGACCAGCAATGGTCACTAAAGGAATCAACGCATTACGTACCCCATGTTTCATGACCACTTCCATACGGCTCAAACCTTTTGCACGTGCTAATTCCATATAATCAGACTGTAACACTTCAACCATTTCCGTACGAATAAAACGAGCAGAATCCGCTACTGGAGAAATGGATAAGGCTAAAGTTGGTAGAATCGAAGAAATAAACCCTTGATTCCATAATGCAATTGGTAAAATCGGAAAAATAACGCCGAATACTAATTGTAAAACAACTGCAAAGACAAAACTTGGCACTGAACGTCCAATAATCGCAAAAAAAGTTGCTCCAGTATCCACAATTGTATTTTGTTTCATCGCTGCCACTAGTCCAAGCAATGTACCCATTCCCATACCGAAAATTAATGCTTGTAGCCCAATTTGGAACGATGGGCCTACACGGCTAGATAATAAATTTAAGACCGTTGAATTATATTGGAAAGACATTCCTAAATCTAATCGAACTAAACCATCTAAATAAATGAAATATTGCATCCAAACCGGTTTATCCAACCCATATTTTGCATTCATAATTTGTAATTGAGCATCTGTTAAATTTTCTTCATTCGCATAAGGCGAACCTGGTAATAATTTCATTAAGAAAAACGTGATTGTCGCAATTAAAAACAATGTAACAATCATGTAGAAAATCCGTTTTAAAATATATTTCGTATATTGATTCATGTACTTCCTCCAGAAAGAATGTTTTAACTATCATACTATTTTTAGCTTTTATAATTCAATTATTTTGTTTGAAAAAGTTTGAAAATGTAGTGTTCTTAACAAAAAAAGACACATAAAGTGTCCTTTTCAATAAATATACTTTTATTCCATTTAAATTTTTTCAGTTACTTTTAACTTTCCATCTTCCAACACATAAATCTTGTGATAATCCTCTGGATGTTTCGGTACACGATGAGAAATTTCAATGAAACTAATTTGTCTGTCTTTTAATAATTCTCGAATAAAAGTAGTGGTTTCTTCATCAACTGCAGAAGAAAATTCATCTATTAATAATGCTTCATAAGAACGAAGCAATAATCGAGCTAAACATAATCGTGCTTTTTCTCCTCCAGATAAATTGTCAACTAAGTTTACAGATTCATCCAATAAATCATATCGTTCAAGTAAATAAGACAAATGCACTTCTTTTAAAACATTCTCCAACTGTTCTACAGAATACTCTTCACCAAGAGTTAGATTAAACGCTAATGAATTCATGAAAATAGTAGATTCTTGCATAAAATAGCCAATCTTAGCTTTTTGAAAAGCATTATTCGTCTGAGATGCCTCGACTCCTGCAAAGCTTATTTGACCAGATTGTGGATGGACATCTCCATAAATACAATCTAATAAAGTTGTTTTCCCACTTCCTGATGGCCCCATTAATAAAATACGCTCTCCTTTATTCATCATCAAGTGTAAGTCATTTAAAATCGTATGTTCTTTTACTGTCAAATGAATATTCGTTAATTGAATAGGAAAAACTTCTGTGACAAGTACTTCTTCCTCCTTCATCGGTTCAAATTCTAAGTATTTATTCATTCGTTGAACCATTGGAATCGTTGTATTCATTTTTTGATAAAAATCCATCGCATTTAATAATGGACTAATAATACGATCACTTGCTAAATAAATTGCCATTACTACAGATAATTTCAAATCACCCTGAATAGAAAAATAAACCCCAATTGCTAAAGGTAGAAAAGAACTAATTCCGGATACTAAATTCGCTAATATTTTTGAAAGAAAACGTAAATGATTCATCTGATAATAGTCTTCTTCCGTTGCACGAATTTTACAACCTAAATTCGAAATGGCTATTGATTCTACTCGAAAATTTTTAATGACACGCTTATAATCTATGAACTCATGTTGCCTTGCAATATATTGTTGATTATTCTGTGACCACTCTTGTGCTTTAACTTTAATCTTCTTCGTAAACAAATGTGGAATGAGCAAAGGTAAAATCGCAAATGCTAAGAAAATTATCGTCATTTTCAAATCTAAAATAGCGATATAAATAAAGGTAACAAACGAAAAAGTCAAACAATAGACAAAACTAATGAACGAAACAATTCCTTGTTGTTGAATCACATTCCATTCCGTTAATAAAATGGATTCCACTTCACTTTGTTCAAAGTCACCTGCATAAAAATTCGTAATCAGTTTTTCCTTCGTTTGAATCGACAATAATTTTAATAGTCGTTGTTGAAATTCATCCCAAATAAACACTCCAAAACGAACAAAACCATACCCTAATATCCCAACAATCGAAATAAGTACTAAATCCAAAACATTTTTAGAAGTTCCCACTTCGATTAAATTGGAAATAAAATAAGGAATTACAATTCCATCCAATGCCGTAATACCCATCCCAATAACAATGAGCAAAAGAATTTTCTTTGGAATCGATTGGAATAATTTTAATAAACTCAGCATATTTCATTTCTCCCTTTTTTTCAGCATTATTGTTCACTATATCGCAAAGTAGTGCTTTAGTAAATAGTATACTAAAAGAATATGACTTTTCATAGAAACAGCAGTAATAGAAGTTGAAGTGCCTTCTATTACTGCTGCCACCCTCTCTGCTACTAAAGATAAAGTCATTTACGCTTTTTTCTCTCTTATCATAATGTTTCCATCTTTAATTTCTAAACAATAATCAAATTGTTGCATAAATTCTTCATCATATTGATGTGTACTATAAACAATTAATTTATTTTCTAACTGTTTCACTACTTCTTCTACTTTCAAGCGATTCTGAGAATCCAACCCAGCAGTCGGTTCATCAAATAATAAAATTTCTCTATCAAAGAATAATAATCTCGCCAAATCGATTCTTCTCTTTTCACCGCCTGATGCAGTCGAAAGAATACTATCAAACTCCGTTGACTGATCCGCCCATTTTTCTAATCCAACTTGCTTACATAACGCATGAAACTCAGAATCAGTAATTGAATTTTGTAAACTAATGTTCTCTTTTAATGATAATTGAAAGAGTGAAGTTTCTTGCCCAATATAAGAAATTTGATAAGAAATTTTTTCTAATTCAGAACTATCCAACAATTTCCCATTTTCTAATTGAAATTTCAATGACTGATTTTTAACATGAATTGAACCAATCAATGATTTTAAAAAGGTTGATTTTCCACTACCACTTTCACCAATCAAAAGATACTTTTTCCCTTTTTCTAATTGAAGATTCAAATGTTGAAATATTAGTTTTTCATCAAAATTTACCGAAAAATCTTCAAAAATAATTTTTTGAATATTAGATTCTTCTTTTACAGCTTCAATGTTTCTTTGATCAATAATTTCAAACACTTTATCTTTTACACTTTTAGCAGCGACTACTTCCGTATAGCTCGCTCCAAATCCTTGAATAGGATATGCTACATATTGTGTTAATTGTTTAATTGTAAAAAATACTGCTAAAGTAACCGAATGGTTTAATACAAAATAACCTCCTAATATCCAAGAGAATACATTTACAAACATTCTCAATCCATAAGAAATTGCATAAACAAATTTATTAGTATGAGTTACGTATACCTTTGCTTCTACTAATTCACGACTTTTACTTCTTAAACGTTTATTAAATAACGGAAAAACATCATATACTTTTAAAGTTGTAAAAGAATCAAATATCTCTGTTAATAACGATAAATACTTTTCATTGATTTGAGATAAATTTAATTTTGCATTTCCTAAAATTTTTCTTGAAAAATATGGCAGCGCAAATGGTAATGAACTTAATCCAATCATTAAAATAGCAAACAAAGGACTAATGACTATGGCAGATACGAATCCTAAAATAAATACCCATACATCATTGTACATACTTAACAATTCTTTAATATAATCACTTTCAATAGTTTCTAAATCTTTTGTGTACATATTTAAGTAGTAATCTCTACCTAACTTTTCAAACTCCACAATGGATTGACTTTCAATTGATTCGAGTAAATCTTCTCGAATGTGATACATTAATTCCTGAGTAAGTCTTTCATTTACAACATCTACTGCATAATCTAAATATGAATCAATCAATACATAAACAAAGGATAAAACTGCAATCCAGATAAAATTTTCAAATTTCCCTTCAGTGATAGTTTCCACTAATAAATTAATAATATAAGCCATAAAAACAACTGATACTGCCCCAAGCATACTAACGAAAGAAAAGGCAATAAATGGTTTCATACTTTTACGAATATAACGATACATTAAATTTCCTCCATAAAAATCTAAAATACAAACATTACTCGATTAAAAAACATGATGTTACCTCCTTCACATTAAATTTTAGAAGATTAAACCACTTCCAATTCAGATTATAGTTCAATTAAAAAAAAAACAATACGATTAGAAAAATTCTCAATAGATCTTTTATATCAGAGTTATTTTGACAATGGACAATGACTTTTCATAGTAACAATGAGACTCGCTTTGCGAGGCTACTCGCATCCTTTCTGCTACTATAGACAAAGTCATTTACGCAAAAATGAAATACTCCATTATTTGTTCTACACATTAAGTCTCAGTGTAATATTTCGTAATAAAAGAAAATTATTCAGTTACAAAACATATTGTTTAGTTAATCTTTGAATCACATACTCTGACAGATGATGAGTTACCATTACTACAGTAAGCGTGTCATTATCGAACAACAATTTTTCTATTTCTAGTGCAGATTGATTATCTAGCGATGAAGTAATTTCATCTAATAACACGACTTTTTTATTTCTCAACAAACCTCTTGCTAATATTATTTTTTGTTTCTGTCCGCCAGAAATATTTTTTGCTTGATAATCAATAATTGTTTCTAACCCTAGTTCCAAAGAATCAATCCAGTCGCTAAGACCAACCTGTTTTAAAATATTTTCTAATCTACCTTCCTCTATCGTTTCATTTAAAATAATATTTTCACGTATCGTTGCATTAAATAAATGTGGATTTTGATCAATGTAGATTATAGAATTATGTAAACTAGTAATGTCTAAGTCTTTATAAGAAATATTATCCCAGTAGATATTACCTTTAGTTGGTTCTAGACGACGATTCATAATATTTAACAGTGTTGATTTCCCTTTTCCTGATTCAGCAGTAATCACTACCTTATCTCCCTTTTTAATTTCCATGTTCATATTTTCTAAAACAACACGTTCAGTATTAGGATAACTAAAATGAATATTTTGCAACCGGATACTATTTGTTAGCTCATTGACGACTTTCCCATCATTTCTTTCACAATTACTTTTTAATTTCTTACTATATTTCTCAAACACAAGTTGAACGGTTTTCAGTTCCGCATAATTAGCATTAAACCCTGTTAGGCTCGAGAAAATTGTTGCAGCGAAAAACTGCACTCCACCTATAGCTCCTATAGGGACATACCCTTCTACATATAAATACCCTGTAAATACCAATAAGATAATTTGACTAAATAAACTTAATCCATTTGTGGCAGATATCATTTTCCCAGAATCAACAGCGTATTGTACCTTTACTTTTTTTAATCTGTACGATCCAAATAAGATTTTATCCTTAAAATAATCTCCTAAATTCATACTTGATAAATCATTAAATCCATGCAGTACATCTGTAAAAGTACTCGTCACCTCATCACTGACTTTGGTCATAATTTCCATACTACTTGTCATTTTGGTGCTAAATTTTTTTGGAACTAACACCATTGCTATAAATAATAACACTATTACGACAATAATTGAATAATGAAAATAAACTATAGCTGATACACTCAAAGCAATCCCCACAGCCTGATTAATCATCATCTCTAAGTTGTTAAAACCGTGTTGATTAATCGTCATGATGTCATTCGTCAACCAAGACAAATAAACACCCTGTTCATTTTCATTAAAAGAAAGGTAATCTGTTGTCACTAATTCTTGCGCAATATCCTCTCGTATTCTGCAATCCATACTTTGAACTGCATCTGTTAGTAATTTTCTCTCAAAAAATAGTTGAAACATCCATACCATGAAGATAACAAGCAATTGAACACTTAATAACTTTGCTGTTTCAATTTCCAACTTGGCTAAAGCCGTCACTAAATTAGCTATACTAACTCCCCACAATACTAAACAAGCTTGCCCTACAATAATTGTCAATAACACATAACTATTCTTTTTCCATTCTCTTTTTATATATTTCATTAAACTTTTCATAATTAATCTCCTAACTATATCCTAATAGAATATCTCCTTTGATAAGTATTTCATTATAGCCATAATTGGATATTCTAGTTACCACCTTTTGTCAATATAACAATTCATAAAACCCTCCACATTTCATAAACATAAAAAGCTGTAACATAGCTTCGGTAATCTATGTTACAGCTTAAATGTACTGTTAAAATAGTAACAAAATTAAAACATCACAATACTTGGTTCTGAAGAAGATGGTGTAGATGAAGAAGTCCCTCCACCTGTATGCGCATTCATAACTTTTAATTTTTCTTGTTCTTTCATTACTTGTTCATTGTACCCAATTTCTTTTTTAAACAATCCTGATGTTGTTTCTTTTATTACTTGATTACCATTCCATTTTATATTAAACATATGCCATCTCCCCTTTCATAATCAAATTAGTTAATTAACTAACTTGATTGTAATTCTAAATCAATTATCTGTCAACAGAATCATTTACGCACTCTACATCAAGCCACTATTCCCTTCCATTAAACAAGTAATGACTTTTCATAGTAGCAGCAGTAATAGAAGTCGCTCCGACTTCTATTACAGGAAACTTTGAGACCCTAGGCTCAAAGTTTAGCAATGAGACTCGCTTTGCGAGGCTGCTTGCGTCCTTCCTGCTACTATAAGATAAAATCATTTACGCATAAAAAACATCTCATAAATGCTCTCCGCATTTACAAGATGTTTCTACAATTAGTTATTATTGTTGTTATTGTCTAAGAAATAAATCAAAGTTTGCAATTCATTTGTTAAGTCAACATTTTGAACACGAATATGATCCGGTGCAGTTAAACGAAGCGGTGTAAAGTTTAAAATACCACGAACATTTGCTTCCACTAATAAATTAGCAGTTTCTTGAGCGACCTCTTGAGGAACTGTTAAAATCGCTACTTGAATTTGTTGCACACGAAGTTGTTCCACTAAATCGTTCATAGAATAAACTGGAACTCCACTCACAATTTTTCCTACCATACTTTCGTCAACTTCAAACGCAGCACTAATTCTTACATGATTACTTTGATGGAAATTATAGTTTAATAAAGCTTGACCTAAATTACCCACTCCAACTAAGGCAACATTTGTTAAACGATCATGATTTAATTGTTGACTGAAGAAGTCTAATAAATACTCCACATCATAACCATAACCACGCTTTCCTAACGCTCCAAAATAAGAGAAGTCACGACGAATTGTTGCACTATCAACTTTTACTGCTTCACTTAATTCTGTTGAAGAAATACGAAGTTTCCCGGCATCATGTAAAAATCTTAAATAACGATGGTAAATTGCCAAACGCTTTGCGGTAGCTTTTGGAATTTCAATTTTTTTCATTTTTCAATCTCCTTTGTATCAATTTTCATAAATATTTTAGCATAAGTTCCATAAATTTCACAAACAATATGCTTATTTTTACATAAATTATTACATTTGTAAATTTTATTATACATAATCCTCAGAATATATCCTTTTCATGAATATTGTGATTTTTTCTCAATCTTACATTTTTGGAAAAATACATTAAAAACTTTTGTCCTCTTCACTTGTATGATAGAATAAATTTGAAACTGCATAGAAAGAGGATTATGACATGATTTTATTACAAGGTCAAGGGCTAGCTAGACATTTTGGCCCAGATGTACTATTTGAAAATATTTCCCTTGAAGTCCAAGAACGTTCTCGTATTGCATTAGTGGGGAGAAATGGAACAGGAAAATCAACATTATTAAAAATTTTAGCAGGAATTGAAGAACCTAGTTTAGGAATGGTCAGTAAGAAAAAAGACCTTTCCATCGGTTACTTAGATCAATATGCTGCAGTCGATTCTGAAAATACCATTTGGGAAGAAATGATTGAATTATTTAAAGGCGTCGAAACTTTAAAACAAGAAGCCCTTTTAATGGCAGATAAATTAGGAAATCCAGACGTATTAACCAATGAATCACTCTACCAACAAACATTAGCTCGCTATGACGATTTACAAGAACAATTAAATAAAATGAATGCCTATGGCTATGAAGGAGAAATCCGCTCTGTCTTACATGGTTTCCAATTTTATCCTGAAGATTATGATAAGCCTATTCAACAATTATCCGGTGGACAAAGAACTCGTTTAGCCTTAGCTAAAATTTTATTAGAAAAACATGATGTCTTAATTTTAGACGAACCTACCAACCATTTAGATATAGAAACATTAACATGGTTAGAAGATTACTTAAAATCTTCACCCGTATCACTATTGATTGTCAGCCATGACCAATATTTTTTAGATAAAGTCTGTCAAGAAGTATATGAAATTCATCATCACACTTGTGAATATTATAAGGGCAATTATTCATACTATGTAACTGAACGTGAAAATCGTTTCTTACTACAACAGAAAGCTTATGAAAAACAACAAGAGAAAATTCAAAAATTAGAAGAATTTGTTGCGAAAAATATTGTTCGTGCCTCTACTACGAAACGAGCACAGTCTCGTAGAAAACAATTAGAAAAAATGGAACGAATCGAAAAGCCACAGTCAGATTCAAGATCTGCTCGTTTTTCATTTTCTGTTCAAAAAGAATCTGGGAATCAAGTTTTAAATGTGCAAGATGCTTTTATTGGATATGACGGGCAAACTCTAGCGGGCCCCATCAATTTAAATATCCGGAAACAAGAAGCGATTGCGATTGTTGGACCAAATGGAATTGGAAAATCGACATTATTAAAATCTCTCACACAAGAAATTCCTTGGATTGCAGGAGAAAGTTCATTTGGAGCTAATGTTCAAGTAGGTTACTATGATCAAAATTTAACTGGTCTAAATTCTAAAACAACCGTTTTAGAAGAGCTTTGGAGCCGACATACAACGATGCCTGAAAAAGATATTCGTACGATTTTAGGAAGCTTCCTATTTTCAGGAAAAGATGTAGAAAAATCCACTGCCCAATTAAGTGGAGGCGAAAAAGCAAGACTTGCTTTAGCAAAACTTTCATTAGAACATGATAATTTCTTATTACTCGACGAACCTACCAACCACTTAGATATCGACAGTAAGGAAGTTCTTGAACAAGCGCTCATTGAATATGATGGAACAATTTGCTTTGTTTCACACGACCGTTATTTCATTAATCAAGTGGCAACTTCTATTTTAGAAATCACTCCTGAAGGAAGTACCTTGTATTTAGGAGATTACGATTACTATATTGAAAAAAAACAAGAGCTTGAAGCCTTAAAACAAGAAGAAGCCACTCCTGTCGTTCAAGCAGAAGTAGCTTTAACCGATACTAAGAAAAATTACTTGAGTTCAAAAGAAGAACAAAAACAACTTCGTACTCTAACAAGACAAGTAGAACAATTAGAAGAAAAACTGCATCAAATCGAACAAGAAATTTCTTCCGTTCACGAAGAATTAACATTAGAAGAAGTTTATACGAATCCTACTCGTTCTAGTGAACTTCAACAAACTTTACAAAACTTAAATGAATCATTAGAAGAAGTAATGATGGAATGGGAAGAAGCTAGCTTAGCTTTGGAAGAATTCCAAGCTTAATCATTTCTCTTAAACAAAAAATCAAAAGACTTTTCCTCGTAGCTTACGATATGTTCTGCTACTGAAGAAAAGTCTTTTTAGTTCACATTAAAATTTAAAATTCAAAGCCCATTTCATTTGCGAATGATTCAAAATCAACAAATTCCATATCGCCCTTTTCATATTTATCAATCGCTTTTAATTCTTCTTTCACCGTCATCACAGTCATTTCCTTTCTTTTTAATTTCTATTAAAGTAAACTCTTACTCATTCATCCATTGGCTTTGATAAAGATATTGGTAAAAACCTTGCCTTGCAATCAGTTCTTCATGTGTTCCTTGTTCTATCACTTGTCCATCTTTCAACACTAATATTTTATCTGCATTTTGAATCGTTGAAAGTCTATGAGCCACAATGAAACTTGTTTTCCCTTCCATTAATGTTTGGAAAGCTTGTTGAATTTTCAACTCTGTTCTTGTATCAATGGAAGAAGTCGCTTCATCAAGAATAAGCATCGATGGCTGGCTTAGCATTACTCTAGCAATGGACAAGAGTTGTCTCTGTCCTATTGAGAAGTCTTCTCCTTGTCGTTGAAGAGGTGTTTCTAATCCTTGTGGTAGCTTTTCAATCATTTTATCTAATTGACATTGCATTAATACTTGTTGAATTTCTTCATCGGTTGCATTCGGATTCCCTAATAATAAATTTTCTCGAATCGTCCCCGATTGCAACCAAGTTTCTTGTAACACCATTCCAAATAATTGTCTCAGTTGCTGTCTAGTCATATCTTTTATTGAAATGCCATCGATAGTAATATTCCCTTTATCAACTTCATAAAATCGCATTAATAAGTTAATGAGTGTACTCTTACCACTTCCAGTTGGTCCCACAATCGCAATTTTTTCTCCAGGTTTTACTTCTAAAGAAAAATCCTCGATCAGTGATTGATCTTTTTGGTAAGAAAATGACACCTGTTCAAATTGAACTTCCCCTTTAATCATTTCTGGTAAATTGATTTCTTTTCCTTCTTCAGATTCCATAGGCTCTTCCATCAATTCAAATACACGGCTTGCACAAGCGATTGAATTTTGAAACTCAGTCATCACACCAGAAATTTCATTAAAAGGTTTTGTATACTGATTTGCATATGTTAAAAATGCTGCCAACTGTCCAATACTTAATTTAGATTTCAATACAAAAAATGCTCCCACTAATCCTACTACGGTATACACTAAACTGTTCACAAAACGAGTTGCTGGATTCGTAATTGAAGAATAGAAAATAGCTTTTAAGGAACGGTCTGCTAACTTTTTGTTCATTTTATCAAAAGTTTCTAATACATTTTTTTCTTGACTATACGCTTGAACTACTTTTATTCCAGTAATCGTTTCATGTGTAAAGGCTGTTTGTTCCGCTCTTAATGTTGATTGGTCATGAAATAAATCATATGTTTTTTTAGCAATAAAGGAAGCAACAACAAATGAAATAGGCGTTAAAAGAAGAACTACTACTGTCATTGTCAGTTGAATACTAAACATCCAAAATAATGTACTGATAATCGTTAAGATTCCTGTAAATAATTGAGAAAATCCTAATAACAATCCATCTGCCATTTGTTCTGTATCCGATATTACAATACTTTGAAGAGAACCGTGTGCTTTTATATCTAAATAACTCAGAGGCATTTTAGATAAATGAATAAAGACATCATCTCTCAATGATTTCACCATTCCATAAGCAATATGATTATGACATAAACTCATCACATATTGACTCACCATACTAATGATTGCTAGCACAAAAATCCATAATAAACCATTTGTTACAATCGAAAATTGTACTTCTCCAACTCCTATCATAGCATCGATGGTTTGACCGATTACTTTTGGAATCCATACACTAGATAACACACTCACCATTGCTAAAAACAAAGAAAATAGTAATAGAAAACGATGTGGTTTTAAATAAGGAAATAATTTTTTATACACTTCCCTTTTTTCATGCTTCATGAGGCTGTTCCTCCTTTTGAAATTGTGAGGCAGTTATTTCTTGATAAATCACATTTGTTTCTAGCAACTCTTCATGCGTTCCAATTCCCACGATTTTCCCTTTTTCCATCACAATAATTTGATGAGCTTGCATCACTGAAGCCGCTCTTTGAGAGACAATAATAGTTGTTGGTTGAAACGGAGCTTTTGCAATAGCTTTTCTTAATGCTGCATCTGTTGCGTAATCTAAAGCTGAAAAACTATCATCTAATATTAAAATCTCTGGCTTTCTAACGATGGCTCGCGCAATCGTTAAGCGTTGTTTTTGTCCACCAGATAGATTTCTTCCTTCTTGTTCCAATACATACTCTAATTGGTTTGGTTTTTGTTCAACCATTTCTTTTGCTTGGGCTATTTCTAAGGCTTCATATAATTCTTGAGTTGTAGCATCAGATTTTCCCCATCTTAAATTTTCAGCAATCGTTCCTCTGAATAAAGCTGCCTTTTGTGGAACAATCCCTATTTTCTGTCTTAATTCTTCTGTTGGAATAGTTTTTAGAGATTGCCCAAACATACGAATCGTTCCACTTGTTGGTCGATAAAATTTAGGAATCAATGAAATCAGTGAAGTTTTTCCACTTCCTGTTCCACCAATAATGCCTAAAGTTTCCCCTTTTTTTAGAGAGAAAGTTAAGTTTTCTAATACTTCATGACTATCTCCTTCATATTTCAGAGAAACATTTTCAAATGAAAGTACAATATCTGTCTCTTCTGTTGAAGATAAGCTGTTCATCTCTTCTGCAAACTCATCATGTTGTTCAATCGTCAATATTGCTTCAATTCTCTTAGCACTAGCAACAGAACGTGTTACTTGAATGGTTAAATTTGCTAATTTAATGAGCTCTAATAATATTTGAGACATATAATTTACTAACGCAATGACTTGTCCCTTTGTTAAGATTCCTGTATCAATTTGTACAGCTCCTAATTGTAATAACTCAATAATCGCAATATTAATGATAATCATCGTCATTGGATTCGTTAAACTCGATAGATGGCTGACGAATTTTTGCTGATTCGCTAATGCACCTGTCTCAACTTGAAAAGTATTTTGTTCAATTTCCACTCGATTAAAAGCCCGAAGAACTCTCACTCCTGTTAAATTCTCCATTGTTTTTTGAGTAATACGATCCATTCCTTCTTGTACTTTTGTAAATAGAGGAATCGTTTTTAATAAAATCATATAAATGATGAGCGCTAAAACAGGAATCGTCACAACAAATACCCAAGCTGCTTGCACATTTACAATAAACGCCATTATCATTGCCCCTAAAACTACAAAAGGTGAGCGAAGTAATAAGCGTAAAAATAAATTCCAACCTGTTTGAACTTGTTGAATATCACTTGTCATTTTTGTAATAAGTGAATCCGTCCCAAGTTGATCAATGGTTGAAAAATCTAATGTTGTAATTTTTTCTAATAAAGCATAACGTAATTTTTTAGCAAAGCCCGTCGCTGATTTAGCAGCAAAATACTGCGCAGTAATCGAAACGACTAAACCAATAATTGCAAGAATCATTAACAAACCGCACATCGTTAGAATATAGGACGGGCGATTTTGAGCAATTCCAACATCCATTAATTGCGCCATCACTAATGGCACAAATAGTTCAAAACTAGCTTCTAACAATTTAAATAAAGGTGCTAGCAAACTTTCTTTTTTATAATAACTAGCATATTTCCATAATGTTTTCAAAAACTTACTCCTTAAATTGAAATTTCTCAATTAAATTGTAACAAAGTAAATACAAAATGCAAATATATAAAAAACTCTTATTCATACACGTAATCACCGTAGCACAAGACTCGCAAATGCGAGGCTGCTTGCGTCCTAGTGCTACTACAGAAAAGTCATACTCTCATACTCCCTCTCATTACACCACGCCAAAAGTAGAAAATGACTTTTCCCCGTAGCACGAGTACTAGAAGCTGCTTGGCTTCTAGTACAGGGAAAATTGAGACCCAGGCTCAATTTTTAGCCAAGAGACCCGAAGGGGCTTCTGGCGTCCAAGTGCTACCTCAGAAAAGTCATTTTCTACGTAGTTCTTTCTCTTCAATTAACTCCGCAATTTGTACTGCATTACTTGCTGCACCTTTACGAATATTATCCCCCACACACCAAATATGGAAACTATTTGGTTGAGAAATATCACGACGAATTCTTCCAACAAACACTTCATCATGACCAGTTGCCATTAAAGGTGTTGGATATTCATTATTAGCAGGATTATCCACGACTACAACACCAGGAGCTTTCGATAAAACTTCACGAATTTCTTCTGGAGTAGTATCTTTTTCAAAAGTGACATTAATTTCTACTGAATGTGAATTCATAACAGGTACACGCACACAAGTTGCAGTAATTGCTACTGATTCATCTAACCCTAAAATTTTACGAGTTTCTTGAATCATTTTCATTTCTTCTTTTGTATATCCATTTTCTAAGAAAACATCAATATGTGGTAATACATTATTATAAATTGGATGAGGATAATTTGTTGGCGCCAATCCTTTTTCTCCATTGACTAAGTCATTAATTCCTGCTTGTCCTGAACCAGAAACTGCTTGATAAGTTGTGTAAGCAACTCTCTTCAAGCCGAACGCTTCATGTAGTGGTTTTAATGGCACTACTGATTGGATTGTAGAACAGTTTGGATTTGCGATAATTTTTCTGTCTAATGTTGGTGCATTACACTCTGGAACTACTAAGTCAATCTCAGGATCCATTCTCCATGCACTTGAATTATCAATGACAATTACTCCATCTTTTTCTGCGATTGGAGCAAATTTTAATGAAGTTCCTCCACCAGCTGAGAAAATCGCATAATCAATATCACGTTTAAAAGAATTTTCTGTTAATTCTTCGACAACATAATCTTTTCCTCTAAATTGTAATACTTTCCCTGCTGAACGTGCAGAAGCTAATAAGTATAAATTTTCCACTGGAAGGTTACTTTCTGCTAATCTTTCAATCATTTTTGTACCTACAACACCTGTTGCACCTACAATTGCAATATTTACCATAATGAATCTCCTCTTTACTATAAGTCTATGTGATGAAAATTATATCGAATGTTTCTAAAAATGTAAAGAATTTGTCCTTCTAACAAACACATTTGTAACTGTTTTCGATACACTTTCGAATGAATGCTTCATCCTTACAAACATTCAATGCAATCGAAATCCAATGCTTTTTGTTCATATGATATGCTTCAAACACTCCCTCTTTTTGAAGGAGAGTCTCCTTTTCTTCTGGAGAAATCTTCACATTCAAAATCAGTACAGTTTCATCACTTGTAATTCCCAATTTACTAAATGGCATTTCCATCATTAATGCATACCATTTTCCGTTTTCTTTCACATTGTATACTGTAGCTGCTGATTTTTTAAAGGGCATTGCTGAATAAGGCGTAACATTCTCCAATATCCAATGATTCCATTTTTCTTTTAAAGCTACTAAAGATGTATCCACTGAATAACACCATTGAAATACCATCTCTTCCGCTTCTTGCCTTAATTGTTGTACAATTTTACTATTTGTAGTTGTCACATCAAATAAAGAATATCGTTCATGAAATTCATCTTTTACAATGATTTCTAAACCTTTTTCAACCGAAGCACTCACAATATAAAAATAAAACCCATCTATTTTGCTAGGAATTATTTTCCCTTCATATTCTTTTAAATCAGAAGTTAATGTCCATTTCATTTTTTATCCTTATTCCTATAATTTATATTGCGCTCGAAGTTCTAATATCATATCTCGAAGCTGAGCCGCTTTTTCAAAGTTCAAGTCTTTAGCTGCAGCACGCATTTCTAATTCCATCACTTCAATAGCTTCTCTTCTTTGTTGAGCCGTCATTTGTTTGAAATCAGTCTGAGTTGTTTCTTCTTTTTCAACTGCATGAGTAATCGCAATTAAATCACGAATATTTTTATGAATCGTTTTTGGAGTGATTCCATGTTCTTTATTATAAGCTTCTTGAATACTTCTACGTCGATTTGTTTCATCAATGGCATATTTCATAGAATCTGTAATCTTATCAGCATACATAATCACTCGTCCATTTGCATTTCTTGCAGCACGTCCAATTGTTTGAACTAAGGAACGTTCACTTCTTAAAAATCCTTCCTTATCCGCATCTAAAATGACAACAAGAGATACTTCCGGCACATCCAATCCTTCTCTTAATAAGTTAATGCCGACTAATACATCAAATTCACCTAGACGTAAATTTCGAATAATTTCTGTTCTTTCTAATGTTTTAATATCACTATGAAGATATTTCACACGAATACCGACTTCTTTTAAGTAATCGGTTAAATCTTCTGACATTTTCTTTGTTAATGTCGTAATAAATACTCGTTCATTCTTTTCAATTCGATCATGAATTTCACGGATTAAGTCATCAATTTGTCCATTAATCGGTCGAACTTCAATTAACGGATCTAGTAAACCTGTTGGTCGAATAATTTGTTCTGTAACGGTTGGAGTATGAGCCATTTCGTAAGGTCCTGGAGTTGCAGAAACATAAATCATTTGTGGAATTCTTTCTTCAAATTCTTCAAATCGTAATGGTCGATTATCCAAAGCACTCGGTAATCGGAATCCATATTGAATTAACTGTTCTTTACGAGCACGGTCTCCATTAAACATTCCTCTAATTTGTGACATGGTAATATGAGACTCGTCCACAACATATAATGCATCTTCAGGGAAGAAGTCTAATAAGGTATACGGTGCTTCACCTGGTTTTCTTCCGTCCATATGTCTTGAATAATTTTCAATTCCGTTACAATAGCCCATTTCTAGTAACATCTCAATATCATAATTCGTTCGTTGTTCTAAACGTTGAGCTTCTAATAATTGGTTATTTTCTCTTAATTCTTCTAATCGTTCTTTCAATTCTGCTTTAATTGTAGCAACTGCTCGACTAATTTCATCTTCATTTGACACAAAGTGAGCGGCTGGGAAAATAGGTACATGTTCTACGGTAGCTTTTACTTCACCTGTTAATACATCAATTTCTTTTAAAGCTTCAATTTCATCGCCAAAAAATTCTACACGAATAGCAGAAGAATCATGACCAGGAGGAAAAATATCTACAATATCTCCTCTCACTCGAAAACTACCTCTTCGAAAATCAATATCATTTCGCTCAAATTGCATTTCTACTAATCGAGTGAGTAACTGATTCCGTTCTACTTCCATTCCTTCTCGTAAAGATAATACATGCTCTCTATAATTTTCAGGATTTACTAAACCATAAATACATGAAACAGAAGCTACAACGATGACATCTCTTCTTTCAAGCAAAGCACTTGTAGCAGAATGGCGCAATTTATCAATTTCATCATTGACGCTAGATTCTTTTTCAATATAAGTATCACTAGAAGGTACATAAGCTTCAGGTTGGTAATAATCATAATAAGATACAAAATATTCTACGGCATTATTCGGAAAGAATTCTTTTAATTCTCCATACAATTGCCCCGCTAATGTTTTGTTGTGAGCTAATACTAAAGTAGGCTTATTCACTTCTTTAATAACATTAGCAATCGTAAAAGTTTTACCCGTTCCTGTTGCTCCTAGTAAGGTTTGTTCATGTTTTCCTTCTAAAATTCCAGAGACTAATTCTTTAATCGCTTGTGGTTGATCTCCCTGCGGTTGATAGGGAGAATGTAGTTCAAAATGATCCATTCTTCCACTCCTTTTTCCATATTCCTAAATAGTATATCATGCTCGAAGTCGAAAACAAACCAGAGCGAATTATCAAAATATCGATTCTTCATTGATAGAAAAGTCCTCCAAATCCACTTATTTTATATACTATTTCATCGCAAGACTTGCATTTTTATAAGGACTTTTGTATAATAATTCCTGTTGGAGACAACTGATCAGTGATTATATAAATGTAAGAAAGAGGGGTGAACCCATTGCCAAATATCGCATCACAAATCAAACGTGTTCGTACTAACAAAAAGTCAACACTAGCAAACAACTCACAAACTTCTGCTATGCGTACTGCTATCAAAAAATTTGAAGCTGCAGTAGCTGAAGGTGCTGAAAATGCTGAAGAATTATTACGTGCTGCTCACAAAGCAATCGACGGAGCTGCTTCTAAAGGATTAATCCACAAAAACAAAGCTTCTCGTGATAAATCACGTCTTGCTTCAAAATTAAGCAAATAATAAAAAGCCTGAGAAATCATTCTCGGGCCTTTTTTTGTACATTTTAATTTCATTTCAACCTACTTATGCACTCTTTTGGCAAAACTTTAAAATAAATGTTTCTAATTGCAATTCTTTTATTCCAAGTCCTGTTTTCAATGCATACTCTGTTTCTACTAATGAACGATACGCTGCTTCTAATAAAGCAATCGAAAATTTTCTAGATTGTCCTAGAGCGAGTTTTACACGGTATGGATGAATTCCTAATACCTTTTGCATTTCAGGTTCGTGATAGCCTTCTTTTTGTAAGTAGCTCACTTGTAGTAATAAGCGAAATTGCCCTAATAAAATGGCATTCATTTTAATTGGGTCTTCTTTTTGTAATAATAAATCTCGATAAATTTCAATCGCTACTTTACTATCTTTTCGAAGAACAGCCTCTCCTAGTTCAAAAATATTTTGTTCTAAACTTTTTGGAACTAATGTTGCCACTAAGTCACTATCAATAATTTTCGTATCCATGGCTGATAAGATTAACTTATCAATTTCTCTCATCGCATCTGTTAGAGAATAGTGTAATTTTTCTAAAAATAACTGTAGAACTGACGTTTCCATCGAAACACCCTGTTCTTGTAATTTACTTTGAACCATCACTCTTACATCTTTTTCTTCTAGAGAAGAAGCCTCTAATAAGACTGCTACTTTTTTTAATTGCTTCACGATTTTTTTACGAGAGTCTAACTTTTCATATGGTGCAAAAAATACAACAACAGAAGAGTCTAATGGATTTTCTAAATAAAACTGTAATCTTTCAAGTTGATGATCGATTTTTGTTTTTTCTTTTTCACCTGTTAAAAAATACGGCTTGTCAATCATCACTAGACGTCTATCTCCGAAAAACGGAACAGATTCTGCATCTTCAACAGCTGTTTGAACAGAAGTTTCTTCCATATTAAATCGACCAACATTTAATTCTTGATCTTCAGGAGCCACTACAGATTCTAAAAATACTTGTCTTGCCCAATTTTGTAAATAATCTTCTTTTCCTTGAACTATATAAATAGGCGACAATTTCCCCGATTTAATTTCTTTCATTTTCTTTTGAAATTCCATTCATGACTCCCCTTTCTCTTAGTCTAGTGTATCGTGAAGTGTTCTTTTTGTCCACGCATTCACTCATCTTTATGACTTTTTATCGTATGGAATTTTCGTACGCCTTTTTCTTGCATCATATGAACTGCTCCATCTTCTTGTGAGTTCCATAGATGTGAAACTTGTTGTTCTAACTGTTCTAAAAATCGTGAACTAATATGCGATTGAACCGTCCCATTTCCTTTTTCTAACATTAAACTTTTCGTTTGCATTTGTGTAAATCCATTTATTTTTGCAATTCCTTCTGCATTTTTCTTTGAAGCAATCACAAAATCAACTTTATCGGGTAAAGTTTTCATCTTATCTTCCACTATAAGTATTCGTTCTCCTTGGATTGTAAACATAGAATTTTGAACTTCTTTCTTATTACCATTTGCTGGAATCAATTCCCATTTCACTCCAGAAAGGAACTCCATTTCTCCTATTTCATGATTTTGTACTGAAATGTCCCATTTACTATCCTCTCTTTTTTCAGACGGATTTTTAGAAACGACTACTTCACTTACTGAAAAATCTTGGATCAACTCTTTCAAATCATCACTATCTTCCACACTAGCATTTGTTAACACAATGGAATCCAACTGAGAAATTCCCTCTACTAAAACATTATTCGTAACGGTTTTAGAAAAAGATGGCTTACGAATGGTATTCCCCTTCGAATCCGTGAACGAATTTCCTCCCCTCACTATTAAAGTAGCATGGTTGAATCCTTTTGGAATATACAATACTGAAACTTGCGAACCCGTACTTAAAAAGATAATTTGCTCATGAAGATGATAAGGAATACTAAGTGCAATGATAAAAGAACAAAACGCAAATACAAGACTTGAATAAGGACGAAACCATGATTTTTCATAACAAACAAGAGCTACATAAAGCATAATCCAATACAATATCCAGGCTACTGTTGACCATGTTCCAAATGTGAATCGTAAAAACAAAAATTGCTCACAAAAAGTAAAAATGTGATTCAATCCTTTTAATGATGCATCTAAAAAGAAAACTATACTGTTAGAAATCCACACCCAATCTATTACGACTGCTAAAGCATAAAGCAAAATTCCTGGAATAAGAATACTTTCAAATAACAACACTACTAAACCAGCTAATAACACACTTAACAGATTCCACGTAAAAAAATAGTGACAAATCAATGGTAATGCAATCATAGGCGTTAAAAATGCAATCCAAATCGTTTTCTTCCATTTCTCTTGAAGATTATGTTCGACAAAATAACTCGTCAATAATAAAATAGCGGTTAATCCATAACTTAGTTGAAACGCTACATTTTCGATGATACTTGTTCGATAAAACAGTGACAGCAAAAATATGATTCCCAAACAATCCTCTGTTGTCAGTTTCCAATGAAACTTTTTAGACATTTGCGCTAAAACATACATCAAAATAGCTCGTGTACCACTAATATTCCAATGAATAAAGTAACCATAAATGACTAATCCAACAATGATGATAGTAACACTAGTTTCTCGAGTGATTTTCCATTTCCATAATACTTTTTCAAGCATATGAATAAATAATGTAATATGAAGTCCTGAAATGGCTAAAACATGCATAATCCCCAGTCTCTTATAATGCTGAATCACAGTTGCATCTGCATCCTTCGTTTTACCGAACAGTAATAATAAAGCATAGGTACGAACAAAACTTTCTGGCTGTTTATCAATTTTCAAATAAAATTTTCTACGCCAATTTTGAAAGACTGACATCCATGAAGGAGCATTTGCCATTCGTTTAAATCCTCTAACTTCAAACACACGCAAAATCCCGATGCTACGATAATAACTTGGTGTATTAAAATCCCCTCTATTTTTAGGTTCATTCACAGGCTTACTCTTCCCTATTACGGATAAAGCGAGATTTGCCTCCTCTTCTTCAAATAGAGCTCTCTCTTTTTCAGAATGCATTTTATATTGGAATAACACTTGATGGTTAGAAGATGTCAACTCTAATTCAGCAATTCCCGTTACAAAGTCTCCATTGATTTTCAAATCATCTCGGTTTAATCGTATAATCCCAGTTAACTCCCCTTCGGGAACAATTGTAGGATGATAGACTTGATAAGAACGTAACCCAACGGAAATAAGTAAAATAAAGGCCCAGAACATCTGCTGTTTAGATTGAAAATGAAGAATGAACGTCCATATTCCTAACAAAACATAAATCCCTTTTAAAAAAAGCGAAGATTCAGAAAAGATTAAGCTTCCTACTATAATCTCTAAGACCGTTATCCAAATCCACTTCTTCATTGGAAAGTCACTTGGCTTTCAATCGCTTCTAAAGCTTTCTTTCCAATTCCTTTCACTTCTAATAAGTCTTCTTTTGTACGAAACGGTCCATGTTCTTTTCGATATTGTAAAATTGCTTCTGCCTTTTTCTTTCCGATTCCTTTTATGGTTTGTAATTCTTCCAAAGTTGCTGTATTAATATTGACCTTTCCTTGTTTTGCATTAGATAGAATCATATTAGAAGAGTTTCCTTTTTCAGAATTTCCCTCTGTCACTCCACCTTCTTGTTTAGAATTTACATTAGGGACAATCATTTGCATTTGATCGGTAATTTTTTGTGCTAAATTAATTTTTGTTTCATCTGCCTCTTCTGTAAATCCTCCTGCCTTCTTTATCACTTCTTGTATGCGACTCTCACAAGAAAACTCATACACTCCAGGCCGAAGAACTTCCCCTTTAATATCCACATAACAATTTTGTGGCATCATTGTAGTTGTTTCTTCCACTCTTGTTGTATTCACAGCATTCGTTACCATTACTTTTTCTTTCGTAGAAGAAGCCATCATTACTCTTCCTACAAGAATAATAACGATAACTGCTAACACACCTCCAATAATTGACAGAATCTTTTTATATTCCATCAACCACCTTTTCACTTGCATTAAAAAATAAAACATCATTTTTCCCTCCTCTAACTATAGATACGAAAAAAATGACGTTTTATATTTTATTTTTCTAAAATTTTTACTGCATCTTCAAATTTTTTTACAGGATACACTTGAATGTTAGATTTTATCTTTTCAGCGGTTCGTTTAGCTTCGTCATAATTCGATAAAATGTTTGGATTTTTTTCTCTCATTTCATCCGTAATTTCATCATCTGGTGCTAGGAAAATAGTTGCTCCTGCTCGAACAGCTGCCACTAATTTCTTATCTACTCCACCGATACGTCCAACTTCTCCTTTTTCATTCATTGTACCAGTACCAGCCACAATTCGACCTTGTTTTAAATTTTTATCCGTTAATTGGTTATAAATTTCTAATGTAAACATCAGACCTGCAGATGGCCCGCTAACCCCATGTGGATCAAAATCTACTTTAGGAGATTCATAAAGTTTTGAATGCGTCACTAATTGAATTCCTAACATTGGTTTTCCTGTATCAGGATTTTCTACCAAGACTCCTGTTTTTTCAATCATTTCTTGATTACGATTGATTTCAATCGTGACAGGATCCCCAATTTTTTTAGCACTAATCGCTTGAATCATTTCTTGTGCGGAAGAAAATGATTCTCCATCCACTTTTGTCACAATATCTCCTACTTGAATCTTCTCTTTAAAATCAGATTCAGGAACTACTGTCATCACATATACACCTAAGAATTCTGCTTCAACAGTTTTCCCTGCTACCTTATACGCTACTGAAATGGCTGCATTTCTAGCTTGTTGCATATAATATTCCTGAATTTTATTGTATTCCTTACTAGGTGTTGTTCCATACACTTTTTCCTTTGGGATCATCTCAACATGAGGAAGCAATGTTTGAAGTGCTAATAAAGGGGTTGCTTGTTGGGACAATACCGTCATTACTCGAAAAGACCCTTCCTTCTTCTCATTAATTCCTTCAATAGTAATAAAATCCTCTACTTTTTCAGCGCTCCCTGGCATTTCTAATACATAGGGTAAAGGAAAAAATACAATGATTCCTAGAACTAATAAACTGACGAGCGATATAACAATCGTTCGTAAAGAAATTTTTTTCATACTTACTCACTTCTTTCTTGAAGCGTCATTTGTTGACACTCTTGTCCAGCATATCTTTTTCCCAAAATTTCTGCTACAGACTCTGGAACAAAAGACTCAAATTCTCCGCCAAATTTAGCTAATTCTTTCACCATTGTTGAACTGACATATTCATAGGCTGGCTCACTTATGAGTAAGACAGTTTCAATATTCTCGTCTAATCGACGATTATGATACGATAAAGTCTTTTCTAATTCTAAATCTTGACTATTACGAACCCCTCTTAAAAGAACAGTTGCTCCTAATTGTTTCGCTGCTTCAACCGTTAAGCCCCCATCTTGTACGACAACTCGAACATTTTCCCAGTTTGATACAGCTTTTTGAACTGTTTGAACTCTCTCTTCTTTTGTTAAAGTATACTTCTTTTGATGATTATGAGAAATTAATACAATCACTTCATCAAATAATACTGTCGCACGTTGGATTAAATGAAGATGTCCCTTTGTAATCGGATCAAAACTTCCTGCATAAATTGCTTTTACCATACAAATCTCCTATTCAAATTCAAAGAAAATTAATGCTGTAATTCCATACTCTACTCGTTTCCATTGAGTAAAACGTCCAATTTTTTCTGGTAATTGTACTGCTTTATCTACTTCAGCGACAACTACAGCATCTTCTGCTACTAATGATAATTTTTCCAATTGTTCAATATCATGGATAATTTCTTGCAGACGATACGGTGGATCCATAAACACTAAAGAAACAGGTTTAAACTCTTCCCTTGCGGCTAATGTTTTTAATCCATGCTTCACATTTTGTTTCAATAATGTAAATTGATCCGGACTCTTTGTAATGTCAATATTTTGTTCAATCGTTTGAATCGCTTGTCGATTATTTTCAAATAAAAAGGCATGGTCCATTCCTCTAGAAACAGCTTCAATGGCTACTCCTCCACTGCCTGCATACATATCCAACATGACACCACCATCAAAATATCCTCCTAAAATATTAAATAAGGATTCTTTAATTTTATCCGTTGTTGGTCTTGTGTTCTTTCCTGGAACAGCTCGAAGATGTCTTCCACCAAATTCGCCAGAAATAATTCTCATCTGTGTTCCTCCTTTAATATATTCACCTTATTATAAACGCTCAAAAAAAGAATAACAACTCACAATAAACAGAAGAACTCTTTGCAAAAGTCACTCACTTATAAAATAACCATTTAATCCTCTCGAATTCGATAGGTTTAAGACAAAAGCAGATCATAATGCATTCGTTTAATCTTCTCTGACAAATATAAATTATTATTTTAATTCCTTCGAAATCGACCGAATTAAATCTAAAGCAGTTGCCAATTCATTCACATTATTTCCTCTAAAAAAAGTCATGACCACCCGTTAAACAGGTAGTCATGACTTTTACATCTAATCATTACGCTTCTGTAGCCAATGCTCGTTTTTCTAATTCAATTTCCTCACGTAATTCTGGCAAGATTTGTGTAAAATCCATTCGAACTTCATGGCGAGGAGATACTTCAACTTTTCGAACAAAGTGAAATTTACTAACTTTATCCATCACACTTTCCACTTCTTCTTCATTGACATACAAGTAAATATATTTTAGACGTTTAGAAATATATTGAATATTACCGAAACGTTTTAATTGTTTAATGGGTTTTAATGTATAGAGCCATACAATAATCGCTCTTCTTTCTACTTGTTCCATATTTACTCCTCTCTTTATTATTTTTTACGAATTGTTAATAGTAAATCACTGACATCAATCATATCTTGTTCTTTAACAGCAATGGTTTCAACAACGCCATCAAATGGTGCTTGAATGGTTGTTTCCATCTTCATTGCTTCTGTCACAAGTAACACTTGTCCTTTACGAACTGCTTCACCTTTTGTTACAAATACTTTTAGGACACTACCTGGCATTGTTGCCCCAATTTGTCCCAAGTCATTCGCATCTGCTTTTTGACGTTTAACAGTTGTCATTGTTGCACTCGCATCATGGACAATAATTTCTCTACTTTGTCCATTGAATCGATAGAACATAATACGATTTCCATCTTGGTCAGGTTCCCCAATTTGAACTAATGTAATCATGAAGACTTTACCTGGTGCATATTCCATTTGAATCGTCTCACCCATACGCATTCCATAAAAGAATGTCTGCGTATCTAATTTACTTAAATCTCCATATAGTTCTTTTCTCTCTTGGTATTCCTTATACACTTTTGGATACATGAGATAGCTTAGTACTTGTTGGTCTTTTGGCTTATGCCCAAGTACAGTTTCTAATTCTTTGCGAACTTCTTCAAAATCTACTTCAGGAGCTAATAATCCTGGGCGAGCAGTAATTGGCTCAATATCTTTTAATACAACTTTTTGAAGTTTTTCATTAAAGCCTCCAACCGGTTGCCCTAAATCCCCTCTAAAGAATTGAATCACTGATTCAGGGAAAGACAGAGTTAATCCTTTTTCATAAATATTTTCTTCATTAAGTTCATTTTGAATACAGAATAACGCCATATCTCCGACTACTTTAGAAGAAGGGGTTACTTTAATAATATCTCCGAACAATTGGTTTACACGATGATACATTTCTTTCACTTCTTCGAAACGTTCTCCTAAACCAACTGATTTGGCTTGTTGGTATAAATTCGTATATTGCCCTCCAGGCATTTCATGATAGTAAACTTCTGGACTTGGAGAAACTTGTGCTTGATCAAATGCATGATAAGATTTGCGAATTGTTCCCCAATAACGATTTAATCTTGTTACATTTTCCATCTCTAATTCAGGTTGGCGACTTGTCCCTTCTAATCCATAGTATAAAGTTTCCATACTTGGATTAGATGTTCCACCTGCTAACGCACTAAAGGCTACATCGACTACATCCACTCCAGCATCAATCGCTGTTGCTAATGTTAAAATACCATTTCCACTCGTATCATGTGTGTGTAAATGAATTGGAATATTCACAGATTCTTTTAACGTTGTAATCAATTGTTTAGCTGCTTGAGGTTTTAATAATCCTGCCATATCTTTAATGGCGATCATATGAGCCCCCGCTGTTTCTAAATCTTTCGCAAATTGTTTATAATATTCTAATGTATATTTTGTTTGCATTGGATTTAATAGATCACCTGTATAACACATAGTCGCTTCTGCAATTTTTCCTGCTTCACGAACAGCTTGAATACTCACTTCCATTTGAGGCAACCAGTTTAAGCTGTCAAAAATTCTAAACACATCAATTCCTGTTGCTGCCGCTTCTAAAATAAATGAACGAATCACAGAATCTGGATAATTAGAATAACCTACTGCATTAGAACCACGCAATAACATTTGTAATAGCGTATTTGGCATTGCTTTACGAATTTTTTCCAATCGATTCCAAGGGTTTTCTGTTAAGAATCGATAAGCTGTATCAAATGTTGCTCCACCCCATACTTCTGCTGAAAACAATTGAGGAACTGCTGCTTCATATTGCTGTGCCGCTTGAATTAAATCAATCGAACGCATTCTTGTTGCCATTAAACTTTGATGCGCATCTCTAAAACTTGTATCCGTTAAAAGAACTTTTTCTTGTTCCAATACCCATTTCGAAACTGCATCCGCACCTTTTTCATCCAGTAACTGCTTAGCCGTTATTTCTGGTTTTGAAATAGGCTTCAATGTTTCGATATAAGTTGGTCTCTCAAATGCCTTTTTTTCTTGTGGGATTCCAGGATACCCATTTACAGTAATTTCAGAAATATATTTTAAAATTTTATTTCCACGATTGCTTTCCTTTGGAAACTTAAACAATTCAGGTGTTGTATCAATAAACGTTGTTTTAGCGGTTCCTGTTAAGAAATCTTCGTGATGGATTACATTTTTTAAAAATGGAATATTCGTCTTCACTCCACGAATTCTAAACTCTTTTAAAGCACGCTGCATCGTTGTAACTGCTTGAGAAAAATCACGTCCATATGTACATACTTTTACTAAGAGTGAATCAAAATATGGCGTTACCACATTCCCTTGGAATGCATTTCCTGCATCTAAACGAATACCCAAGCCACCTGGTGAACGGTACGTATTAATTTTACCAGTATCTGGTAAGAAGTTATTTTCAGGATTTTCAGTTGTAATACGGCATTGAATCGCAGCACCACTAAATGTTAAATTCTCTTGAGTAGGAATACCAATTTCTTGATGCAAATCCATTCCTTGCGCAATTTTTAATTGTGCTTGAACAATATCAATTCCTGTAATCAATTCAGTAATAGTATGCTCTACTTGGATTCTTGGATTCACTTCAATAAAGTAAAATTGATTTCCATCTAATAAAAATTCAACCGTTCCTGCATTGACATACCCAATTTTTTTCATAAAACTAGCTGCGGCATTACAAATTTTTGAACGCATCTCTTCTGAAAGTGAAATACATGGCGCAACTTCAATCACTTTCTGGTGACGTCTTTGAACCGAACAATCTCGCTCAAATAAATGAACAACATTTCCATATTCATCCCCTAAAATTTGCACTTCAATATGTTGTGGATTTTCAATATATTTCTCCACATAACATTCTCCAGCACCAAAGGCTTTAATTGCTTCTCCGACGGCACGGTCATAACTGTCTTGAACATCTTCCTTACGATAAACAACACGCATTCCACGACCTCCGCCACCAAGTGCAGCTTTAATCATAATCGGATAGCCAAATTGTTCCGCAAAATCATAAATTTCTTGAACAGAAGACACTGTTCCTTCTGTCCCAGGAATAGATTGTAACCCAGCCTTATGCGCAGCAGTTTTTGCTTTTAATTTATCTCCTAAAATATCTAAATGTTCTAAACGAGGTCCAACAAATGTTAGTCCCGCTTCTTGACATTTTCTAGCAAAATCAATATTTTCGGATAAAAAACCATAACCAGGATGAACAGCATCTGCTCCTGCTTGTTTCGCAATACGAATAATATCATCCATATCTAAATAAGCTTCTGTTGGCTTCTTACCTTCTCCAACTAAATACGCTTCATCAGCTTTAAAACGGTGCAATGAATGATCATCTTCCTTGGCAAAAATACCAACCGTTTCAATCCCTAATTCCGAAGCTGCACGAAATACACGAATCGCAATTTCTCCACGATTAGCCACCAGTAATTTCTTCATGCTCTTCCTCCTTTATATCTTCACTCTTTAATACTACTTCTGTCTCTATACCATCCTGAGTGATCAAATCTCCTTTTTTATCCTGATTTTCATTTTCTTCAACTTCTGTTTCAAATAATTTAATATCATTCATTTTATATGCTTCATACTCTTTATCATATTTTAATGCGAATAGAACCATCCCAATTGCGATACTTGAAACAACAAAACTAGATCCCCCATAACTTAAAAATGGCAATGGAACTCCAGTAATAGGTGCTAATCCAAGCAAAGCTCCAATATTAATACTACTTTGAACTAAATAGAAAATGCCAACTCCTAGACAAATATATTTTGAAAAAACAGAACGACATTTTTGAGCTCTCCAAAAAATATAAAAAATTAAGAAAAAGAGTACTGCTAACACTAGCCATACTACAAAAAATCCTAATTCTTCTCCTACAATTGCCATAATAAAATCGGTATGAGCTTCTGGTAAAAATCCCGTTTTTTGTATCGAACTAGATAATCCTGTTCCTGTCAATCCACCTCTAGCTAAAGCTAAAAAACCTTGAATTGATTGATAGCCAGTACCACTTGTATCATCCCATGGATTATGGAATGATAGAAATCGACCTAGCTGATAAGCTCTAAAAGGTAAATATTGAAGAATAGATACTGGTAAAAAAGTAAATAAATACCCTAAACCAAATAGAATACCTGAAACACCGATTGCTTTTCTTGAATATCCAGTGGTTAATGCCAATAGCCACATCATTAGAAAAATAATCACCATCGTACCAAAGTCCGGTTGCATCAAGACTAGCATACACACAAATAATGCCATTCCCAATGGATATCTAAACAAAACTTTCCAATCTTTGACAGCTTTAAACTTGTCGTAATAAAATGCACTCACCCATATTAAAATAACTTTTGCAAATTCTGAAGGTTGTAAATTAAATAGTCGTAAATTAATCCAACTTTTTGCTCCTTTAATTCCTGTTTGAGTTAAAACATATAAAAGTAATAGAATTAATAAAACATATATCCCTTGTAAATATAGTTCCTTAAAAAAGAACCTTTTACCATTATTTGCTATACTTATCGCTATGATGATTCCTGCTACTACGAATATAAATTGACGAATAATGAAATATTCTGAATTTCCAACAGAAGATAACGAAAAATAACTACTAGCACTATAAACCATAATAAGACCAAATGCTGATAATATTATAAAAATCATCAAAATAATTTGATCCACTTGAAATAAATTTTTGATTTTACTTTTTAATTTCAAATCACTATTTCCTCTTACTTTCTTTAAGATTGCCAGTTTTGCTCATATACATCACTATATACTTCATTTAATGCATATTCTAAATCTGCCATTAATTGATGTCCTTCATTTGCTTCAACTACACCAATTGAAACTGCAAATTCCACTTGCTTAGATAAACCAAATAATTGAGTGTCTACTACTTCTTCAAATGCTGGGCATTTTGCAATACATAAATGATTTTTTTGTTGATGAATTAATTGATAAATTTTATTCGCATTTTCTTTTAATTGCTTTAATGCTTGATTTTGCTTTGTATCTGACATATACTTTCTCCTTTTGAATAAAATAACTCAAAATGATTATACCACAAAGAGCCAGCTTTTCTAAATAATGATTCAAAAAACTCTATTTGTGACTAAATCCCACAAATAGAGTTGCGTACATACTAATTTTATTGAATTGGCGGAAGCATCGATAAGCCTACTCTTCCTTTTTTCGAATCAATTTCAATGACCCATACGGTTACAATATCGCCTACTGCAACGACATCACTTGGATGCTTCACGAAACCTTTTTTCATTCTTGAGATATGAACTAAGCCGTCTTGTTTAACTCCGATATCCACGAACGCTCCAAAATCGACTACATTACGAATCGTTCCTTGTAATTCCATTCCGACTTGAATATCTTCCATGGATAATACGTCGCTTCTTAAGATTGGAGGATCCACTTCCTCACGAGGATCTCTTCCTGGTTTTGTTAATCCTGCAAAAATTAATTCTAAAGTTTCAATCCCAATTCCTAGTTCACTAGATAATGCTTTTTTATCTAATGCAGATAAATCTTGTTCTACTTTTTCTGTCCCGATTTCTACTTTTGTTGCTTGAATTTTTTCTAAAACCTTTTCAGCAAATTCATAAGACTCTGGGTGAATATCTGTTCCATCCAATGGATTTTTACCATCTACAATTCTTAAAAATCCTACAGCTTGTTCGAAGGCTTTTGGTCCTAATCGAGGAACTTTTTTCAATTGTGAACGATTGGTGAATTTCCCATTTTCATCACGAAAAGCCACTACATTTGCGGCAGTTGTTTTAGTTAATCCGGCAATATGTTCTAATAATGCAGCACTTGCTGTATTGACGTTGACACCAACTTTATTTACGGCTGTTTCGACAACTATATCTAGTCTTGCATCTAATTGTTTTTGACTCACATCATGTTGGTATTGTCCTACTCCTACTGCTTTTGGATCGATTTTCACTAATTCTGCCAATGGATCTTGCAATCGACGAGCAATACTTACCGCAGAACGTTCTTCCACTTGATAATCTGGAAATTCTTTTCGTGCAATCTCACTAGCAGAATAAACAGATGCTCCTGCTTCACTAACAATTGTGTAATAAATTTTACGATTTATCCCTTTAATCTGTTCACTCACGAACGCTTCTGATTCTCGGCTTGCAGTACCATTTCCAATAGCGACTAAAGTGACCTGATAATCTTCCAATAATTTCTTGAATGTTGTTCCCGCTTGAGCACGCTTAAAGTCACTTGCTCCTTGGTGAGGGTAAATGACTGCTTTATCCAATACTTTCCCGGTTTCATCAATAATCGCTAGTTTACAACCTGTTCGATACGCTGGGTCTAATCCTAAAATTACATGGCCTTTCATCGGTGCTTGTAATAACAGATTTTGTAAATTTTCTCCAAAAATCTCGATTGCTTGAGTTTGAGCTTTTTCTGTTAATTCAGAACGTATTTCACGTTCAATCGCAGGTGCAATGAAACGTTTATAACTATCCTCAATCGCTGCTTTCACATAAGGTGCAGATGGAGAATTCGCATTCGAAATTTCTTTTTTCATCATTTTTTCTAGCGGAATTGTTTCATCTACTTCCAAACTAACTTTTAACACGCCTTCTTTTTCAGCACGATTCACTGCTAAAATTCGATGTGGCACAATTGTTTTCACAAGTTCTTGATACTCGTAATACATTTCATATACATGTTTTTCATCTTTTTCTTCGTCCTTCAAACTTGTCACAAGCATAGCTTTTTGAACCGTGTATTCACGAAGTAATTTTCGATAGTGCGCATTATCAGAGACTTTTTCCGCAATAATTTCTAACGCTCCATTTAACGCATCTTCTACTGTTAAAATTTCTTTTTCTTCGTTAATGAATGTTGCAGCTTTTGCTTCAACCTCTTCAGAAGTACACGCTAATAAAAATTCAGCTAACGGTTCTAAACCTGCTTCTTTCGCAATCGTCGCTTTCGTACGTTTCTTTTGTTTAAATGGACGGTAAATATCCTCTAATGCCGTTAATGTTTTAGCACTCATTAAGTCGGATAAAATTTCATCTGTTAATTTTTCTTGTTCATCAATTAATCGAATGACTTCATCTTTTCTTTTTTCAAAATTTACTAAATAACGATGTCTTTCTTCAATTTCACGAATTTGAACTTCATCCAAACTCCCTGTTTGATCTTTACGATAACGTGCAATAAAAGGAACTGTATTGCCATCTTCTAACAAAGCTAATACTGTATCAATTTGCTTTGGTGAATATTGATTTAATTCTTGTTTTACAATATCCAATGCACGTTGTTCAATAGTTAATTCTGTATCTGTCATAAAAACCTCCTAATCTTTTTTATCCTAACATAAAACGACACCCTTTAAAAGATTTTGTTTTATAGAGGTAACTTTACTCAATCTCATTTCTTTTGGCTCTTTGTCAAATAGGGTTGATGAAACAATTTTAGTGAAGGAATTAAGC
>CAUQAL010000002.1:0-68926 GCA_963515985.1 uncultured Granulicatella sp. | reverse complement strand
GTTTCAGAATTTTATAGTACTTTCTTCTATTTTTGAGACTTTTTGCCCAGCCTCATCATAAAATGACTTGTTTGAAGTAAAAATCTAGTTAGTAAAATATGAAAATATAAATTGTATGTTAGGAATATATTTGATAGAATGATAGGGCAAATTACTTTGAAAATTTAGATTATTTTGAGGACTAAAAATGAAAAATAACAAGAAGATTACTATTTATGATATTGCACGAATATCAGGGGTATCCCCAAAGACTGTTTCAAGAGTTATTAATGGGGGAGAAAGAGTTAAACCTGAAACCTATCAAGCTGTAATGAAAGTAATAGATGAATTATCATATGTTCCAAATGCTTATGCTCAAAACTTAACGAAAAAAGAAACCATTAATATTTTAATATCTGTGAAGAAAATGGAATCATTCCCTTTAATTTGGTTTCAAACTTTACTAGATAAGGTATTGCAGACATGTAAAGAAGTAGGAGTTAATGCAATTGTTGAGTATTTTGGAGAAGGAGACTCTATTAAAGATTCTATTATTTCCAGTACAGGTAGTTTAGTTGATGGTGTAATTGTATTTTATGAAGGAAAAGATGATAGTCGAATTCAATATTTGAAAAAGAATAATATGCCATTTATTGTATTTGGAGAGTCTCACACAGATGGTGTTATTTATGTTTCAAATAACGATTTTAAAGCAGGATATGATTTAATGGAAGCTGTTGAAGAAAAAGGCTTTAAAAAGATGTGGTTATTAATGGGTGGACCATCTCTTGTTAATAAAAATCGTGAAAATGGTGTTAGAGAATGTGTAAGTGATAAGTCATATGATATTAATCTGGAAGTTATATATGGACTGTTTACAATTGAGTCTGTATATGATTATGTTAGAGAAAATTTATCAACTTCAAATATTCCAGATATTATTTTTGTATCTGGAGATGAAAAAGTTCAAGGTGTTATTCGAGCATGTTATGAAAAAGAGATTTCAATTCCTGACCAATTAACTATCGTTGGTTTTGATAATATACCAATAGCTAAATATTATACTCCCGCATTATCAACCATTGCTCCAAATTATACAGAATTAGCTAAAGAAATGATTGAAGGTGTTTTAGCGATTATAAATGGTGATCAAAGAGAGTCAGTTGAAGTTTCTGCAAGTTTAATAAGACGGCAAACTTTTTAATCTATGAGTAGAAAGTTTTAATAAAGTTGGATAATAATTTATCTTGAGATTATCTTAAGAATAAGGAGGCTTAGATATGAATATAAATATGTTCAGGGAGTCTCAAATGTAGAATAGATTATTTAGAGTTTAAATTGAAGTGGGTTGTATAATACCATACCTTATTGACAAAACTATACGAATTGTGTAAAATACAACAAATATCAAAAGTAGGTGAATGGAATGAGAGAATGGTATAGAGAACTACGTGAAGATTATAATGTTAGCCGTTCATACCATGAAGGATTTTGTGAATGGTATATTAAGAGAAAAGCACCAGATAGTGTTAGACAAATCTTAGCTTATTCCATCTTTTTCTTTGGAGTATATTTATGGACTAACATACAATTAAGTATATTATTAATTGAATTAGGGTCAGTAGGATATATTTTAATTGTATTGTATGAGTGGATTCAAAAACTGAGAATAAAGAAAATTGAAAACCAATTAAAAAAGGCTGGAGAATAACTCCAACCTTTTTTGTATGTCTGAACTTATTTTACTTCTACACGATCTAACCATGAAGTAGCTGTTGCATCTAACACAACATTTAAGTCTTCAATATTTTGACGACCAGTTGATGCTAACCATTCACGACCTTTTTCGTCGCCTTCGTTTGCGTAAACTGCCACTGAATCTTTCCAAGTAGCACGTCCACATAATACTCCATTGAATTTAGAACCTGCTTCTTGAGCGAAACGTAATGTTTCTTGGAATAATGATGCAGAAACACCTGCACTTAAGAAGATAAATGGTAAGTGAGTGATTTCTGATTGTTCTTTGAAGTATGCTAAAGCTTCTTGGCGAGTATAAACTGGTTCAACACCTTCTGCTGTAAAGCCTTCTACGAAGTTCATATTTACAGGAACTTCAACTTTTAATACATCTACTTGATAACGTGGGTCAGAGAATACTTTCATCGCATCATTTACTTTATGAGGTTTTAAGCTTGCATAGTGAGCAGATTTTACATCTTCATCACTTGCATCATAAGAAACGATTTCTAAGAAGAAAGGAATATCTTCAGCAGTACATTCACTACCAACACGTTCTACCCATGCATGTTTAATATCGTTAATTGCTGGATCTTCATCAATATCATAGTATAGTAATACTTTTACAGCATCTGCTCCGATTTCTTTAATACGTTTAGCTGACCAGATTGGTAATAAGTCAGGTAAGCGTCCAACTTCAGTAGCATCATAACCTGTTTTTTCATAAGAAATTAATAATCCACAATCTGCATTTCTTTTTTCTGCAGCAGGTAATCCATATTCTGGGTCTAATAAAATTGAACTTGAATATTTTGTTAATTCTTCAGAAATTAATTCTTTAAAATGAATAATTCCTTCATCACCTGTTTGATCTGGATTTCCAGCAGCAATCATTTTTTTAAGAGAACCACGTTGGTCGATGGCTAATGCACCGATAACATGATTTTCATTTGATAAACGACGTAGATGTTCGTATTTTCCTTTTGTAATTGTTAATTTTGACATATGTAACACTCCTAATCATTTTATTGCAAGGGTTTCTCACGCCTTATATTCTCTGTCTAGCTTTTTTATTTTTCAAAGTAAGCTTTACCGTCTAAATAAGTTGCTTGTAATTGTAAGTCATCATCTAATACGATAAAGTCAGCTGCATATCCTGGATTTAAATGTCCGCAAACATCGTCAATTCCAACTGATTTTGCAGGGACTAAGCTTGCCATTAATAGAGCTTCGTGAGGAGTTGCAATTCCCCATTTCACAACATTTTGAACACCTTGAATTAGTTCTAAGATACTACCAGCTAGGCTACCATTATGTTTCAATCGAGCCGTTCCGTCTTTTACAATAACGTCAAATTCTCCTAATGTAGATTCGCATTCTCCTAATCCACCAGCACGCATACAGTCTGTAATAAGAGCTGTACGATGACGTCCACAACAATTCATCACAATATCCGCAGCAACTGGATGAACATGGTGACCATCACAAATTAATTCATCAAATACATTGTATGCATTTGGAAGTGTTAGAGCTGCACCTACAACACCAGGTTCACGGTGGTGAAGTCCACGCATACCGTTATACGTATGCACAAAAATATTTGCTCCTGCTTCAACTGCATTTTTACAATCTTCGTATGTTGCATCTGTATGGGCTAAAGCTACGTAAATATCTTCTTTTACAGCGTGTTTGATAAAGTCTACTGCACCATCACGTTCAGGAGCAATGGCAATTTTCTTCACCCAGCCGCTTGCTTTTTGTTGCCATTCATCTAAAATTTCTGTTTTTGGATCTCCCATATATTTAGGATTTTGAGCCCCTTTATGAATTTCACTAAAGAAAGGTCCTTCTAAGAAAATCCCTCTAATTTTAGCACCAGGAATAGATAAAGCATTATCCCCGATTGTTTGACAAACATCATTTAGTAACTCTCTAGAAGCTGTTAGAGTAGTTGGTAAGTAGGAAGTAACCCCACAACTAGGTAAACCTGCAGAAATGGTTTTTAAGCCTTCTACATCATTATCCATGACATCTGCGCCTTTGTATCCATGAATATGTGTATCGACAAGACCTGGGGCAATGCTATAGGAAGAATAGTCTATAATAGAACCATCTGTTGGTCTTTCTTCTTGAAATTCCCCAAACACCCCTGATTCTAAAATTGGTAAATATCCAGGGCCTTTGACAACATCTTCAAAATAAAATTGTTTTGCATAAATATAACTAGTCATAATATCCCTCCTTTTAATCTTTTTTTACGATATATTTATGAACGAATTAAACATTTAATGGGTGAATGGTTACCCCTTTTACAACACGGTTTACTGTTCCACTTGGAGAAGGTGTGTCAGGTTTATTCCCCACTTTAACAGAAGATAATAGTCCAATTGTTTGTCCAAAGATAGCATATGGTAGTGCTAAATAAGCATCTGGAACTGAAGAGAATTCTTCTGCAAAATTAAAGCTTGTTCCTTCATATTGACCTTCAACAGATACTCCTACTGCACAAACTAATGGAGCAATACTGTCCCCATTCATTTCTTCTAAAATATCTAAGTCATATTGACGTGTATAAGCATCATTTGAAACAAAGACAAATGCTAGCGAACGAGCATCTACGAATGATTTAGGGCCGTGACGGAATCCCATAGAAGAATCATAGATTGTAGCAATTTTACCAGCTGTTAATTCTAGAATCTTTAATTGTACTTCACGTGCTAGACCCGCTAATGGACCAGATCCAAGATAAATGACACGATTATAGTCTAAGTCTACAAATTGTTGTAAGACATGTTCACGTTCTAACACGCTTTCTCCCATATGACGAATAGCTGTTACAAAAGCTGCTTTTTCTTCAAGTGAGTGTCCTTCATCGAAAATTAATAAAGCTGTTAATGTCATACAAGTAAAGCTACCAGTCATAGCAAAACCAGCATCATTTGAGCGAGCAGGCATCATTAATAATAAGTTACGGTCATCGCCAGGTGCTGCTAGAGCTAATTTTCCTTCTGGAGCACAAGTAATTGTAATTTGATAGAAGTCTTTTACAATTTGTTGTCCTAATTGAACGCTGGCTAAACTTTCTGGAGAATTTCCGCTACGTGCAAATGATACTAAAATAGTAGGGATTTCTGCTTTGAAATAATCTAGAGGATTACTTACTAAGTTAGTAGTTCCTACAGATTGGAATTCAAAACGATCTTCACGTCCATGACGTTTTAAATAAGGTAAAATTGTATCTCCTACATATTGAGATGTACCTGCACCGGTAAAAATAACACGATAGTGATCATGTGGTAATGACTCTAAGAATGCTTGAATACGGTTTAAGTTTTCTGAATAATAATCAAATGCTTCCTGCCATAATTCTGGTTGTTGGCGAATCTCACGAGTTGTGATTTCCGCTGTTAGTGCTTCTAGTTGTTCTTTTGAAAATTGAAACATTTCAAAACCTCCCATTTATGATTTATTTATGTGAATTTCTATGGTAACGAACTTTATAGAAGAATTGGTCACTTCTTGCGACACTGATTGTAAATTCGATGACATGATTTTCGCTATTTACACTAATTCTTTTTAAGCGTAGACAAGCTGCATGCATCGGTGTTTCTAAGATAGGTGCCTCATCTTTTGTGAGAATACTCGCTGAAAATTCCTCATCTGCATAAATGATTTTTTGTTGAAAATCATCTGAGAAAACTTCATACAAGGAACGATTTTGTAATTGTTCTTGTGTGAGATTAGGGAATAGTCTAGCGGGTAAGAAGGTAGTTTCCTTCATCATTGGTACGCCATCTGCAAAACGAATTCGTTTGAGGCGATAAATATATTCGCCAGTTTCAATTCCTAATTGCTGAGCAATATAGCTATCGGCTTTGTAGTAATGAAATGCAGTAATAATGGTTGAAGGAATTCTGCCTAATTCTTTCATTTGTTCCGTAAAACTATAGCCTTCTAGTAAATTTTGACGTTCTTTCCATTGGCTAGAAATAAAAGTGCCTTTTCCATGGCGTTTGTAAATGTAGCCTAAGGATTCTAATTCTTTTAAGGCTGTGCGGACAGTCGTGCGACTTACGCCATATTCTTTACAAATTTCTCGTTCGGACAACATTTTTTGGTGTACTTGTCCATGTGTTGTAATATATTCGATAAGATCTAAACTTAATTTAGAATAAAGTGGCACTTGTTCTGTTTCTACCATTGGATTTCCCTCCTTTCTAAAACATTAACGTCTACTGGTCATTACCAGTTATTGTTATTTTAAGTTTAAAAATCTCATAAGTCAAGAATTCTATCAAAAAAACTATTCTAAGCGAGAATTTTCCTTTTAAGAAATAGTTTCAAAGGGGGTAGGCAATCTATAGCAAAAAGTGATGAGTGGTTCGTGTTATTTTGAATAGAAGAAGATGATGCAAAACTTGACGAGCTTCCTAGAAAAAAAGTAAAATAAAGGGTACGAAAAGAAAGGGGTATTATTGTGGATAAAGTGTTCAATTATAAAAGTTGTTTCGATATTATCGGTCCCATTATGATTGGACCATCAAGTTCTCATACGGCAGGAGCGCTTGCGATTGGAAGATGTGCCAGACAATTATTTGGCGGAACTCCTACAAGTGTTCAATGTATTTATTACGAATCATTTGCTCAGACTCATAAAGGACATGGAACGGACTTTGCGATTATTAGTGGTGTTCTGGGATTTGAAACGGATGATGAACGTGTTCCACAAGCAGTGGAGATTGCTACGGAACAAGGCGTTTCCATTGAATTTATCGAAAGAGATGATCCAAGTCCAGTTGCTCATGCAAATACGGCGGATTTAACATTAATGTCTGCCACAAGACGAGTTCGTTTAATTGGGACTTCTATTGGTGGAGGAACTGTGGAAATCAAATATGTGGAAGTAGATGGATTCATCTCTAATTTTTCAGGACCACTACCAATTATTTTAGAAATTCTTTCAATTGAAGAAGATTCAATAGTGGAACCTCTATTAGAAGAATTTGGTGTTTCGATTGGAAAACAAAATGAATTAAAGGAAGGTTCATCTCGTTTTATTAAATATGAATTGAATGGACTAATTTCCCCAACTCTTCAAGAAAAATTACAATTGATTCAACAAGAAAAAACAATCTATGTCTTTACATAAAATTAAGAAAGGAATTTCGTGATGTTTGTTAGCATACAGGAATTAGTCGCATTAGCAACTAGCCAAAATAAATCTATTTCTGAAGTCATGATTGAACAAGAAATGGAAATGACCCAACAAAGTCGAGAATTTATTTGGGCGAAGATGGAAAAAAATCTTCAAACTATGAAAAATGCGGTAGAAAGAAGTGTACAGGGTCAGGGAGTATTCTCTCCAACAGGACTAACCGGAGGGGATGCTGTAAAAATGAAAAAATATCGCGAAAAGGGAAAAACTTTATCTGGAGATAATATTTTAGCAGGAGTGCAGTACGCTCTAGGAACAAATGAAGTGAATGCAGCAATGGGAATTGTGTGTGCGACACCAACTGCGGGAGCAAGTGGGACATTACCAGGCGTTATATTTTCCATTGCAGATAGCATGGAGTTGACTCATGAACAACTAGTGAGATTCTTATTCACTGCTTCAGCATTCGGAATGGTTGTAGCCAATAATGCAATGATTTCTGGCGCTATGGGTGGTTGTCAGGCAGAAGTTGGTAGTGCTAGTGCGATGTCTGCAGCTGCAGCTGTTGAAGCTGCCGGAGGAACCCCACAAGAATGTTCAGAAGCTTTTTCGATTGCATTAGGGAATTTGTTAGGATTAGTTTGTGACCCTGTTGCCGGCTTAGTAGAAATCCCATGCGTGAAGCGAAATGCGATTGGAGCAGGAAATGCTCTTATTGCCGCAGATATGGCTTTAGCAGGAATTACAAATGTTATTCCGGCAGATGAAACAATTGAAGCAATGCGTTCTATCGGAAGAAGAATGCCAAGTGAACTAAGAGAAACAGGACTAGGTGGAACTGCCGGTACTCGAACAGGACTAGCGATTAAAATGAAAATTTTTGGACAAGATGTTTCGTTAGAAAAAGAGGAGGAATAACGATGGCAAAAGAAATCGCAACATTTGCAGGAGGATGCTTCTGGTGTATGATTAAACCATTTGATACACAACCAGGAATTGAATCTGTTATTGCAGGTTATACAGGGGGACATAAGGAAAATCCTACTTATAAAGAAGTTTGTTCAGGAACAACAGGACATACAGAAGCGGTACAAATTACCTTTGATCCAGAAATCTTCTCTTATGAACAATTAGTGGAAGTCTATTGGCAACAAACAGACCCAACTGATGCGATGGGACAATTTGTAGATAGAGGCGATTCTTATCGACCAGTCATTTTCTATCACTCTCCAGAACAAAAAGCAATCGCAGAAGCTTCGAAAAAAGCTTTACAAGACAGTGGACGCTTTAAAAAAGATATCGTTACAAAAATTGAACCAGCTAGTACATTTTATCCAGCTGAAGAATACCACCAAGATTTTTATAAGAAAAATCCAGATCATTACTACCGTTACCGTGGGATGTCTGGACGTGATACGTTTATTGAAGAAAGTTGGAAATAAGATTTCAGTTGAAGTTATTTAAAGAATTGAATCATAAGAAATGTGGACAACCCGTTTTACTTTTTAGGAAGTAAGCGGGTTGATTTTTTGTATTAGTATAGAAATAATCTTTATATATATTGAAAAAATACGAAGTTTATAGGAACAAATGTTGTTGACAAATAGAGTTGAGGGGATAAAAATAGAAACACTTCCACATTAATATGGAAGTACATTGACTAAAAAATGGCAACTGCTTACTTTATACTAATAGTAAGTTAAACGGTACCATTAAATTCAATGAAACCTTGAGTTAGGGGTGAGGGGATGAATAAAAGGCAAGTATTATTATTAGAGTACCTAATGAAAAATATAGAGTATTTATCTGCTAATCAATTAGCTGATAGATATAAGGTTTCGACTAAAACCGTTTATCAAGATATTGATAAGATTAATGATTTTTTGAAGGGGAATTCAATAGAAACAGAAGTAATAAAAATTCCAAGAAAAGGAATTAAATTATTATCACAATTGGAAAATAAAAAGATTCATACGAAAATAATAAAACTGAATGGAGAAATGAAAGAATCATTTTCTCCTGAATATCGTGAAAAAGAGCTTATAAGGAAATTATTTATTACTCATGAAAAAGTAGACTTATATGAATTTTCAGAGGAAATGTTTGTTACTGACTCTACGATTCATAGACTGATTGATAAATTAAATAGTATATTTGTTTCCTTTGACGTGAAGTTAAAAATAAAAAGGGATGAGATAATTCTAAAAGGAAATGAAAGAAATATACGTAAGGCTCTTGAAATATTTATTGTGAAATTTGTATCAAACGATAGAGATCGTTTTAAAAATTTGGAATTATTTTTTTCGAAAGAAGATATAAATAATTGTCAAAAATCTATTGTTAAACTATCAGAAAAGTATCAATTTCATTTTACAGATGAATACTTATATTCATTATTACTTGATTGTTTAATTTTTAAAAAACGAAATGAGGCTAATGAAATTTTAACTAATAGATTAAGTAACTTAGTTAATGATGTAAACCATTTAGAAGTATATTTCTTTGCTGGAGAATTGCTAGAGACTATTCTAAATTTTACTCTTGAAAAAATTTCTCCTTATGAAATTGAAGCGATGGCATATAATTTATTAGCCTTTGGATTTAATATCCAGTCTGTTGAATATATGAAAAATGTTAACGAACAAGTAAAAACATTGATACAAAAGGTTTCTAATTTATTAAGTTTAAATCTTACAACAGACGAGCATTTACAGATGATGCTTAGTGCTCATATTTCAAAAATGATTATCAGATTACGAAATCAAAATTTTATTTCTAACCCTGCCTTGGAGGAAATAAAAAAACAATATTCTAGTTTATTTAATGTCATTTGGTTATCAATAAGAACTTTATCTCAATATTATGAATTAAGTATACCGAATGAAGAATTGGCTTTTATTGTTATACATTTTCAAGTAGCTATTGAAAAAATAATGAAACCTTTGAATATTGTCGTAATTTGCCAAAATGGAATTGCTACTTCTGAATTAATCATGAATAAGCTACGTAGAATCTTTTCTAGTAATGAGAAACTGACAACTATTAGTTTAAGAGAGCTAGATTTCTATGATTTAAGAAATATTGATTTAGTAATTTCTACTATTGGATTACCTGAACTAAATATACCTGTTATAGAAGTTAGTCCTATTATTACAAAAGAAGAGTTAAGAATGATTCAACAGTTTTATGCTGAACAAAGTACAGATAACTATCGAATGATGAAAACTTCTTTAAATGGAAGGGAATTTAATGTAGCATCTTTGAATACTCTATTAAAAGAACCAAATTTAATTAAGATAGATGTCAAAAATAAACAGGAATGTATTGAACGACTGATAATTGAATGTAGTATTGGAAATCAAACGGAAGAATTTAGAGATTCCATTAACCAAAGAGAGTTATTAGGAAGTACGAGTGTTTATACAGGTATAGCTTTACCACATTGTGATCCAAAAGTTGTTAAACAATCTGAACTAATTTTAATGAGTTTAGATAAACCTATTGAATGGGGAAAAAATCAAGTTAGTTTAGTATTACTAATAGCAATCGCTGAACAGGATATTCCAGTATTTAAAGACAGTCTAATAGCCTTATATTCCGTTATAGAAAATCAAATCTTGATGTCGGAACTAATGTTGATGTCAGATGGAAAGAAAATTAAGAATAAAATACTTGAGGAGGTAAGTCAAAATGCTAGATAAAGAAATTTTTGAAATTAATATAAAAAATATTAGTTCTAAAGAAGAAGCGTTGACTTATTTGTCAGATAAACTGATTGAAAAAGGAATTGTGAAAGAATCGTATAAGGAAGCTATTTTAAATAGAGAAAAAGTATTTCCAACAGGATTACAGTTTGAAAAATATGGAATCGCTATTCCTCATACAGATGTTGAACATGTTAATAAGGAACAAATAGCAGTGATGACATTACAAAATCCAGTTTCATTTTATCAAATGGGGACAAATGATGTGGAAGTATCTGTAAAAGTAATTTTTATGCTTGCTTTGAAAGAGGCGCATAGCCAATTAACAATTTTACAACAATTAATAGAAATTCTTCAAGATAAAGAAATTATGGAGAGATTAATGAATATGGATGAACGAACAACATCCAAAGATGTAAAAGAATTGCTAGCAATCAAAAATATAAAATAATAAAGGAATAAGTTTAGTAAAAAAGAAAGGAGGAAAATTTACTAAACAAACAGAATCAGACTGTTTAATCTGAATATTTTAATTATTAGGAGGAAAAGATTATGTTGGCATTATTTCAAAAATTTATTGATTTAGGCGCAATTGTAGTATTACCAATATTAATATTTATTTTTGGTATGATTTTAGGAACTAAACCTAAAAAAGCATTTGTGTCAGGTGTAATTGTCGGGGTTGGTTTTGTTGGATTGAATATGGTAGTTGATTTATTAGGAGGTAGCTTAGGACCGGCAGCTCAAGCAATGGTTGAAAGATTTGGATTACATTTAACAACAATTGACGTTGGTTGGCCAGCAGCAGCTGCAATTTCTTACGGAACATTATTAGGTAGTTTAGCAATTCCAATTGGTATTGGGATTAATGTTTTATTACTATTCTTAGGATTGACAAAAACATTAATGGTAGATATGTGGAATTTCTGGCATGCAGCTTTTGTAGCCTCTTTAGTTTATGCACTTACTCAAGATTTTACATTAGGATTATATGCAACAATTGTATATTTAGTAATGATTTATTTATTAGCAGATATTATTGCTCCAGCTATTAAAAAATTCTATGGATTCCCTAACATTACATTCCCACATGGAACATCAGCACCTGGATTTTTAGTAGCTATTCCATTAAATTGGGTGTTTGATAGAATTCCTGGATTTAATAAAATTGAAGCAAATCCAGAAAGTATTCAAAAGAAATTTGGTATTTTTGGTGAAAGTACAGTATTAGGTCTTGTAATTGGTATTGTTATGGGATTATTAGCAGGTTATGACCCAAAAGGTGTTTTACAATTAGGGGTTAAGATGTCAGCTGTTATGGTCATTATGCCTCGTATGGTATCACTTTTAATGGAAGGTCTTACTCCAATTTCTGAGGCTGCAAATGAATTTGTTCAAAAACGATTCCCTGGTCGTGAAGTAAATATTGGTATGGACTCTGCTTTATCAGTTGGACATCCAGCAGTATTATCAAGTTCATTAATTTTAGTTCCAATTACAATTTTATTAGCAGTAATTTTACCAGGAAACCAAACATTACCATTTGGTGACTTAGCTACAATTCCATTTGTAGTATGTTTAATGGCAGCTGTATTTAGAGGGAATATTGTCCGTACTGTTGTTGGGGGAACGATTTATATTGCAAGTATTTTCTACATTACTTCATGGGTAGCTCCATTAGTAACAAAAGCAGCTCAAGCAGCAAACTTTGATTTAGGTGGAAATACAAGTATTACAGCATTAGCAGAAGGTGGATTATGGCCAACGTGGTTGTTTGTGTTTGCAGGAAAAACTGCACCTTGGGTAATTCTGTCAGTAGTTCTAGTAGCTTCATTAGCAGGATTATATTATGTAAATAAAGTTCGTGCAGAGAAATAGGAGAATAAGATTATGAAAAAATTATTAATTATGTGTGGTTCTGGAATTGCAACATCAACAGTTGTTGCTGGAAAAGTAAAACAATGGTTGGCCGATAATAATTATTCAGATAAAGTTCAAGTTTTTCAATCCAAAGTTTCAGAAGAAGTTAATCGTATTGATGAATATGATATTGTAATTTCTACAACAGTTGTACCTGATTCAATTAAAGATAAAGTGATTATGGGATTACCTTTATTGACAGGTATGGGAATTGACGCTTTATGGAGTGAATTGAAGGCAGCGTTGGAGGCATAGTCAATGAAAGCATATATGAGAGATGTATTAGGGAAAGCAAAACAAGGTAATTTTGCAATTCCAGCTACAAACTTTATTGATTGGAATTCTGCCAAAGCGTATGTAGAAATGAGTGAAGAATTGAATCTTCCACTAATTTTAGCTTTTGCACAAGTACATTCTCCTTATTTAAGTTTAGAAGAGGCTGCTAGTATTGGAAAATATTTTCAGGAAAAAGCAAAAACTCCAGTTGTGTTACATCTAGATCATGGACAAGATTTAGCATTTATAAAAAGAGCAATGCAATTAGGATTTAATTCCGTAATGATTGATGCATCTTTAGATTCTTTTGAAGATAATGTTAGAAAAACAAAAGAGGTTGTTGAAGTTGCCCATGAATTTGGAGTTGATGTTGAAGCAGAAATTGGTTTTGTTGGAGCAAATGGAGATGTATCGAAAGACGAAATAAAGTCTATTTATACAAATGTAGAAGATGCTGAAAAATTTGTTCAAGAAACTAATGTTGATTCTTTAGCAGTTTCAATAGGGACTTCTCATGGCTTGTATAAAGGTATTCCGAAAATTAATTTCCAACGATTATCTGAGTTACGGAATGTATTAAATATTTCATTAGTTTTACATGGTGGATCAGGTTCAGGAGATGATAATTTGAACCGTTGTGCACGAGAAGGAATTTCAAAAATTAACATTTATAGTGATTTTATGGACGCTGGTGCAAAATCGGTTTCTGAAAAGTCATTTACAAACTATATTGATGTATTAAAAGCTTCAAGAGAAGGTATGAAAACTACTTTAAAACATTATTATCGTGTGTTTGAGACTAAATAAAAGGAGAAAACAAATGGAAACTATTAAAGATAAATTTTTCATTTTTAATCCGAAGTCATATTTATTTGGAAATGAATTATTAGAATTAGCAAAAGAAGCTGATCGATTAGCTGAACAGTATCCAGAAATTAGTATTTTTGTGACGTGTCCATATGCAGATATTCATAAAATATCCAGCGAAACGAAACATATTATTGTGACAGCTCAACACTTAGATGGAATTGATTGTGGTAGAGGAATGGGAGCAGTTTTACCAGCTTCATTATATAACGCTGGAGCAAGAGCTACTTTTTTAAATCATGCTGAACATCCATTAACAACATCTCAAGTAGTCGCTTCAATCAATCAAGCTGAAAAATTGGGACTTATAACAATTTTGTGTGCAGATTCTATTAAAGAAGCACGAATGTTGGCAATGTTAAATCCAACAATTATGTTATGTGAACCTACAGATTTGATTGGAACAGGACAAACAAGTGACGATTCATATATTTTAGAAACTAATCACCAAGTGAAATCTGTTAATTCAGATATTTTAATGATGCAAGGTGCTGGAATTATGAATGAAAAGGATGTCTATCGTACAATTAAGCTCGGTGCAGATGGTACTGGATGTACAAGTGGAATCGTTAAAGCAAAAGATCCGAAAGTAATGTTAAAATTAATGATTGAAGCTATTGAGAAAGCAATGAATGAGGAGAAAAAATGACTGTATTTCAAAAAGAATTTAAAGTAGATACAAAAGAAGGTCAAGTATCATATATTGATATTACAAATTCTATACATCAAACTATTACTGAAAGTGGTATTCAATCAGGAATATGTACAGTTATCACAGCACATACAACATGTTCTGTTTTCTTTGAAGAGGATACACATGATAAAGATGAAAATGGTGTAGATTATTTACAATTAGATTTAAATACTATTTTAGAAAAAATTATTCCATCTCATTTAAGTGCAGATAGTTATCATTATCCTGGTGAAAAACACTATCAAGAAGTTGAATCTTGGCCCAATCCTGAAGAATGGTTACCTAACGGTGATAGAAGTGCATTATGGAATGGAGATGCTCATTTAAAGGCAACAATTATTGGTTCTAGTGAAACATTAGCTGTTGTGGATGGTAAACTTGCAATAGGAAAAACAGGTTATATTTATTTTGCAGACTTTGATAAAACTCGAGAAAGAACAAGAAAATATCGAGTTGTGATTATTGGAGAATAATTAATAGATATACAACAAACCCCGAGGAAATTCGAAAAATGAAATTCCTCGGGGTTTCTACGTAATGTTTTTAAACTCTCTTACTCCCCATCCCAGTAAATTTACTAATGACAGTAAACACAACTGAACCGATAATAGCAGGTACTAACCATTCAAATCCGAATTGATGTAATGGTAAGGTGTTTGTCCAATCGGCTAATTCAGCTAGGAATTTGCCTCCTTGCATTTGTGAGAATAGATGAATCGCTTGAATTCCTCCAATGAAGAATGCCCCAACAACTGCACCTGTATAAGTCCAGTTATAAACAATATAGCGATCAAAAATGGATAAGAAGATTAAGGCGATGACCATCGGATAAATAGCGCTTAGTACTGGGACTGCTAGTTGTAACAAGGCATCCACTCCTAAAAGTGATAGAAGGAATGAAAGAATGACTGATACGACAACAATTTTTTTATATTCTAATTTTCCATTTGTTAAGGTTGAAAAATAATGTCCACAAGTTGTAATTAATCCAACAGATGTTGTTAAGCAAGCAAAGGATACGGCAATCCCCATAGCGACTTTACCAAATGAACCTAATAATTGTTCAATTAGTCCAATTAATAATGCAGGTCGTTGAATGGTTGAATCGTAAACGGTACTTACAGTAGCTCCAGCATACGTTAAGCTGCTGTACACTAATGCTAGTAAGATAAAAGAAACAATCCCGACTCCAAGCATCATTAGATGTTGTTCTTTTTTCTCTGTATAGCCACGTCTAGTTAAGTCTGAAATGACAACTCCTGCCATTAAGGCTGCTCCAAGTGCATCCATTGTTTGGTAGCCTTCTTTGAAGCTTTGAGAAAATAATCCTGCAGAAGTTGTTGTTTGGAAGCCTGCATTTGGCTGAACTACAGCTGCAATGAATACAAGTAATAAAATGACTAATAAAATCGGTGTTAAATATTTTCCAATCGCATCAATAACGGTGTTCGAATGAATTGCAATATATAACGTTAACCCAAAAAAGATAAGAGATGTAATCCATTGTGGAGCAGTGGGTATAAATGATTGTACAAAAATTTCATGAGTCGTAGCTCCAGTTCTTGGAACGGCAAATAATGGTCCAATTAATATAATGGAAATCGCTCCAATAATGATGGAAAAATGTTTACTAACTCTTTTTCCCAAATCTGTTGCTTGCCCTCCTAATAGAGCTGTTACAATTACCCCAAGAATCGGTAGTAGTGGATCCGATAATAAAAAGGAAATATTTGCAATTCCCCAGTTGTTTCCAGAGATAACTCCTAGATAAGGGGGGAAGATTAAATTTCCAGCGCCAAAGAAGATGGCAAATAATGCAAATCCACAAATAATAATGTCAATAATTTTCTTTCGAGACATAAATTTCCTCCTATATATTCTTAAAAAATGATTAAAAAATAATTATAAATAGTGTACCATTTCTTTTTGTTGAAAGCTAGACATATTTGATTAAAATTTCACGAGTAGATTTTGTGAGCTTTATTGATTACAATGTTAGTAGGAAAATAATTTGATAGGAGGGTGTCCTTTTGCGTAAAGTATATTTAAACCATGATGGTGGAGTAGATGATTTAGTCTCATTATATTTATTATTAAAAATGGAAGATGTTGAACTAGTTGGTGTAGGTGTTATTGAAGCAGATTGTTATTTAGAACCTGCAGTTGAAGCAAGTAAGAAAATTATTCAAAAATTTGGTTCTACAAACGATCAAAGAATTCGTGTTGCTTCTTCAAATTCACGACCGGTTCATCCATTTCCAAAAGAATGGAGAATGCATGCTTTTACAGTAGATGCTTTGCCAATCTTAAATGAACATAAACCGATTTTAGTACAAGATTCCCCTTATAAAGCACATGAGGATTTAGTGCATGTTTTAAAGGAATCAACGGATAAAGTGGATTTATTATTTGTAGGGCCATTAACGGATTTAGCTCGAGCATTAGATTTGGATGCAAGTATTGAAGAAAAAATTGGAAAACTATACTGGATGGGTGGTACATTTTTAGAACAAGGAAATATTGAAGAACCGGAACATGATGGAACAGCTGAATGGAATGTTTATTGGGATCCATTTGCTGCGAAACGTGTTTGGGAATCCTCGATTCCGATTGAATTAGTTGCCTTAGAAAGTACTCGTATGGTTCCATTAACGTTAGATGTACGTGATCGTTGGGCGAGAGAGAGGAAAGTAGAAGGCATTGATTTCTTAGGTCAATGTTATGCCATTGTTCCTCCATTGACGCATTATGTTACAAATTCAACCTACTTCCTATGGGATGTATTAACGACAGCTTCTTTTGGAAAAGAAGATTTAGTGAAACGAGAAGTGGTTCCTTCAGATGTGATTACAAGTGGCGCAAGTTCTGGTAGAACGATTCGTGTAGAAGACGGTCGACCAGTTGACCTTGTTTATCATGTAGACCGTGATGCATTTTTTGATTATATTACAGACTTAGCAAGAAAAGATTAAAAAAGTTAGATTAACTGCAAAAGGGAGATATTCTTTTTGTAGTTTTTCTTTTTTATTATTGAAATAAACCATGATAATACACGAATGATAGCTATCTATGGTACAATAGCTAAGCAGAATGATTGAAAGTGAGGAAATGAGATGAGTTTTAAGATTGGCAATATTCAAATTGACAATCCAGTAGTGGTTGCACCGATGGCTGGAATTAGTAATTCAGCGTTTCGTGTAACGGTAAAAGAATTTGGAGCAGGCTTAGTAGTTTGCGAAATGATTAGTGATAAAGGGATTCAATTTAGAAATGAGAAAACATTAAGTATGTTGCATATTGAACCAAATGAATATCCATTGAGTGTCCAAATTATGGGTGGAAATAAAGATACATTAGTAGAAGCTGCCAAATATGTAGCTGAAAATACAGAGGCAGCAATTATCGATATTAATATGGGATGTCCTGTTAATAAAGTGATTAAAGCTGAAGCTGGTGCAAAATGGTTATTAGATCCGAATAAAGTTTATGAAATGGTTGCTGCAGTAGTGGATGCAGTGGATAAACCTGTAACAGTAAAAATGCGTACCGGTTGGGATGATGAACATTTATATGCCGTTGAAAATGCCCTTGCAGCAGAACGAGCAGGTGCGAGTGCTGTTGCGATGCATGGTAGAACTCGTGTACAAATGTATGATGGGAAAGCAAACTGGGAAATTCTTGGTGAGGTGAAGAAAAACTTAACACGTATTCCATTAATTGGAAATGGAGATGTGCGTTCTCCTCAAGATGCTAAGAAAATGATTGACATTGCAGGTGTTGATGGAGTCATGATTGGACGAGCTGCTCTAGCAAATCCATGGATGATTAAACAAACCGTTCATTATTTAGAAACGGGAGAATTATTGCCGGAAAATACAGTTCCTGAAAAAATTGATATCGCTAAAACTCATTTAGACCGTTTAGCTAACTTAAAAGGTGAGTCAGTAGCGACAAAAGAATTCCGTAAATTAGCTGCTTATTACTTAAAAGGAATTCCCCGTGCAACGAAAACAAAAGTTGCGATTAATGAGTCTACAACAGTATCTCAAGTGAAACAAATTTTAGATCAATTTGTTCAAGAACATTTAGAACGTGTTGAAAGACAATTAGAACGTGGGAAAGAAGTAGAGTAAGACTTTATCGAATTTACTATTACCACAAAAAATAGAGGCTGTTCTGATTAAGAATAGCTTCTTATATTTTTCTAGTATGGGGGATGAGATATTTTGAAGGGAAAAACAAAGACAAGTGCGATTATATTAGCGTTGTTAGCAGCTGCATTTTATGCCATTAATACACCGTTTTCAAAAGTTCTATTGGAAAATGTTCCACCAACTTTTTTAGCAGCTTTTCTGTATCTTGGAGCGGGTGTTGGAGTTGGAATAATGTATTTATTTCACATTGAAAAAGAAGATAAATCAGAGAGACTTACAAAACAGGATTTACCTTATACGGTTGGAATGATTCTATTAGATATAGTTGCACCTATATTTTTAATGATAGGAATAAAAATGGGGACAGCATCTAATGCCTCACTCCTCGGTAATTTTGAAATTGTAGTGACTACATTAATAGCGTTACTTATTTTTAAGGAAAAAGTATCAGGAAAACTGTGGATTGCAATAGGGTTTATTACATTATCAAGTATTGTTTTGTCATTTGAGGGAATCGGTAGTTTTCAGTTTTCTATAGGCTCTCTTTTCGTTATCTTAGCAACTTGTTGCTGGGGGCTTGAAAATAACTGTACAAGAAAGATATCAGAGAAAAGTACATATCAGATTGTTTTGTTAAAAGGAATTTTTTCTGGGGGAGGCGCATTTGTTATTGCTGTCTTACTTGGCGAAAAGATTCCAGAAATGAAATATATTGGCACGATTATGTTGCTTGGCTATGTTTCATATGGATTAAGTATTTTTCTATATATACGAGCACAAAGAAATTTAGGTGCAGCTAAGACGAGTGCCTATTATGCAGTGGCACCTTTTGTAGGATCGTTTTTAGCGTTTGCAGTAAATGGAGAAAAACTAGCTGTAGAATATTTTGTGGGACTAGCTTTGATGTTCATTGGAACGGTGTTTGTCGTGTATGATACTATGATAAAAAATCATCTTCATGGGCATACGCATACGATTATTCATACACATAATGGAGTCACACATACTCATGTGGTTATGCATACTCATGAGCATTATCATTTTGGAGATGAAGAGTTCCATCATCATAAACATGAAGATTTTATCAATAGTTATGAACATAAATTGGCTCATGAGAATGGAGTATAGAATTCAGTTTATCATGTGAAATAGAGACGCAATAGGCGATAGAAAATGAAAAATCTATCGTCTTTTTTATATGTATGTTTAAAAAATGTTGACGCAGATAAAAGAAAAAGACCAGAATGTTAGGAAAGCTTAATAAAGAAAAATAAACATAATCATAAACGCTTTATTTATCAGCCAATAATTGGTACAATAGACTAGAAATACAGTGACTCATGTCACAAAAAAGGAGGAAATACAGTGTCTAACGAAGTAGAAGTACAAGAAACACTGAATGATCAATTACAAGTTCGCCGTGAAAAAATGCATCAATTACGTGAAAAAGGTGTAGAACCTTTTGCAACAGGATTTAAACAAAAACAATCCACTGAAGAAATTCATCAACAATTTGAAGGTGCGACAAAAGAAAGCTTAGCTGAACAAGAAGAAGTGACGGTTCAAATCGCAGGTCGTATTATGACAAAACGTGGAAAAGGAAAAGCAGGTTTTGCGCATATCCAAGATGGTAAAGGACAATTACAAATTTATGTTCGTAAAGATGTTGTCGGAGACGAAGCTTATGAATTATTTGATAAAGCTGACTTAGGAGATATCGTTGGTGTTGTAGGAACAGTTATGGTGACAAACACTGGTGAATTATCTGTTAAAGCTACTCAATTTGTTCATTTAACAAAAGCTTTACGTCCATTACCGGATAAATATCATGGATTAACAAATATAGAGCAACAATATCGTCAACGTTACTTAGACTTAATTAGTAACCGTGATAGTATGGATCGTTTTGTAACACGTAGTAAAATTATCCGTGAAATTCGTCATTACTTAGATTCTCGTGATTATTTAGAAGTGGAAACACCAGTGTTACACACATTAGCTGGGGGTGCGAATGCTCGTCCATTTATTACTCACCACAATGCTTTAGATATGGAATTATACATGCGTATCGCTCCAGAATTACACTTAAAACGTTTAGTAGTAGGTGGTATGGAGCGTGTGTATGAAATCGGTCGTGTATTCCGTAATGAAGGAATCGATACAACTCACAACCCTGAGTTTACATCTATCGAAATCTATACTGCTTACACTGACTATCAAGATGTTATGGACTTAACAGAAGGAATCGTATCAAGTGTTGCACAAGAAGTTTTAGGTAAAACAAAAGTTCCTTATGGAGAATATGAAGTTGAATTAAAAGCTCCTTGGAAGAGAGTTCATATGGTAGATGCTATTAAAGAAGTAACAGGAGTAGACTTCTGGGTAGAAATGACAGATGAAGAAGCTCGTGCGATTGCTAAAGAAAAAGGTGTGAAAGTTGAAGACTCAATGACTTATGGTCACGTAGTAAATGAGTTTTTCGAAACATTTGTAGAAGAAACATTAATTCAACCAACATTCATTTATGGACATCCAGTAGCAGTGTCTCCACTTGCTCGTAAAAATGATGAAGATCCACGATTCACAGATCGTTTCGAATGCTTCATTTGTACAAAAGAATATGCAAATGGATTTACAGAGTTAACAGACCCAATCGATCAACGTGAACGTTTCATGAAACAAGTAGAAGAAAAAGAAACAGGTAACGATGAAGCTCATCCATTAGATGAAGATTTCGTACAAGCATTAGAATATGGATTATCTCCAACTGGTGGGGTAGGTATCGGTATTGACCGTTTAGTAATGTTACTAACAAACAGCCAATCAATCCGTAACGTATTACTATTCCCAACAATGAAACATCAAGACTAATCATTAGAAAAAAATACTTCTTAGAAAATCCAAGACGGAGAAACCGTCTTGGTTTTTTTCTGTTTAGTGAAAGGTTCTGCCTGTTTCTTTTGTAGATTTTATGGTAAAATTACAGCGTATGTATGGAATGAAAGAAGGTGTCAATGGACAAGTGGATGAACAATTTGAAGGAAGAATTCCACCGCAAAATTTAGATGCAGAACAATCTGTTTTAGGAGCTATATTATTAGATCCAGATTCAATTGTATCTGTAATGGAATTTTTAATGCCAGATGATTTTTATCGTGTAAATCATCAGGTCATTTTTAAAGCGATGGTAGAGTTAAATAATGATTCTTCGCCCATTGATATTGTTTCAGTTGCAGAACGTTTAAATCAAAATAAACAATTAGAAAATGCAGGGGGGCAACTTTATTTGCTTGAATTAGCAGAAAAAGTACCAACTGCTTCGAATGTGGAATATTATTCTAAAATCGTGAGTGAAAAATCAACTTTACGAAAGTTAATTCGAACTTCTACAGATATTGCAACAGATGCATATGGTGAAACAGATGAAGTAGCAGCTGTGTTGGATAGAGCTGAGCGAAGTATTTTAGAAGTTTCTGAAAAGAGAAATCGAGCAGGATTTGTAGATATTACAAAAGTCTTGAATGAAGCGTATTTATCGCTTGAAGAGCGTATGAAAAATACAGGAGAAATTACCGGAATTCCAACAGGGTATATTGATTTAGATCGAATGACTTCAGGACTTCATTCGGATGAATTAATTATTTTAGCAGCACGTCCATCTGTCGGGAAAACTGCATTTGTATTAAATATTGCGAAAAATGTTGCGACAAAAACAAATGAAACGGTAGCCATTTTCAGTTTAGAAATGAGTGCCGAATCTCTTGTAAACCGGATGTTATGTTCGGAAGGCAGTATTGATGCAAGTAATATGCGAAATGGTCGTTTAACAGAAGAAGAACTCCGTAGTTATTTTGTAGCATCGGGTACTTTATCGAATGCTCCCATTTATATTGATGATACACCTGGTATTCGTGTGTCAGAAATTCGTGCGAAATGCAGACGATTAAAACAAGAACGCAATAATCTTGGATTAATTGTAATTGATTACTTACAATTAATTGAAGGAAATGGACGAGAAAGTCGTCAACAAGAAGTTTCAGAAATTTCAAGAAATTTAAAGAAACTTGCTAAAGAACTAAGTGTTCCAGTGATTGCTTTATCTCAATTGTCACGTGGAGTGGAGCAAAGACAAGATAAACGTCCGGTGATGTCGGATATTCGTGAATCAGGTTCGATTGAGCAAGATGCGGATATTGTAGCATTTTTATATCGAGATGATTATTACCGACAAGAACCAGATGAAGATGGAAATGTTCCAGAACAAGAGTCGAATAATATTATTGAAGTCATTATAGAAAAGAACCGTAGCGGTCCACGAGGAACCGTAGAATTAATGTTTATAAAAGAATATAATAAATTTACATCGATAGCATCGAAAAGTTTAGAAGCTTCAATGCCACCAATGTAAAAAATAAATTAAAGAGGTGCGGATATGTCATCAGTAGTAGTAGTAGGTACACAATGGGGAGACGAAGGAAAGGGTAAAATTACAGATTTCCTTAGTGAACAGGCAGAGTATGTTGCTCGTTATCAAGGGGGCGATAATGCTGGTCATACCATTCAATTTGGTGGAGAAACGTATAAATTACATTTAATTCCATCTGGAATTTTCTCGCCAGAAAAACTTTGTATTATTGGAAATGGAGTTGTTGTTAATCCAAAATCTTTAGTAACAGAGTTAGCCTATTTACATGAAAGAAATATTACGACTGACAATTTAAGAATTTCAGATCGTGCGCACGTGATTTTGCCATATCATATTGAATTGGATCGTTTACAAGAAGAAGCAAAAGGGGACAAGAAAATCGGTACAACGATTAAAGGAATTGGCCCTGCATATATGGATAAAGCCGCTCGTGTAGGAATTCGTATTGCGGATTTACTAGATCGAGAAGTTTTTGAAGAACGTTTACGTTTAAATTTAGAAGACAAAAATCGTCAATTTACTAAATTATATGATGCAAATCCAATGAATTTTGAAGAAATTTTTGAAGAATATTATGAATATGGACAACAAATTAAACAATATGTTTGCGATACATCTGTATTATTAAATGATGCTTTAGATAATGGAAAACGCGTATTATTTGAAGGTGCACAAGGTGTAATGTTAGATATCGACCAAGGAACATATCCATTTGTAACTTCTTCAAATCCATTAGCAGGTGGAGTAACGATTGGTAGTGGTGTTGGTCCTTCAAAAGTGACAAAAGTAGTTGGTGTTTGTAAAGCCTATACTTCTCGTGTAGGAGATGGTCCATTCCCGACAGAATTATTTGATGAAATTGGAAGTCGTATTCGTGAAGTTGGTCGTGAATATGGAACAACTACTGGACGTCCACGTCGTGTTGGATGGTTTGACAGTGTTGTGATGAGACATTCTAAACGTGTATCAGGTATTACAAATCTATGCTTAAATAGTATCGATGTATTAACTGGATTAGAAACAGTAAAAATTTGTGTTGCTTATCGTAAATCAAATGGAGAAGAAATTCGCCATTATCCAGCAAGTTTAGTAGAATTAGGACAATGTGAACCTGTTTATGAAGAACTTCCAGGGTGGAGTGAAGATATTACAGGATGTCGTACATTAGAAGAATTACCAATTGAAGCGCAAAACTATGTACGCAGAGTTTCAGAATTAGTAGGAGTAAAAATCTCAACATTCTCAGTAGGTCCTGATAGAAATCAAACCAACATTTTAGAAGATGTTTGGGATAGTAAATAATATTTCCCGAACGCTCAATCGGAAGAGAGGAGCTCGTTATGAAAAAAATTTTAGTCGTAGATGACGAAAAACCAATCTCAGATATTGTTAAATTTAGTTTGTCAAAAGAAGGGTTCGAAGTTGTTACCGCATTTGATGGGGAAGAAGGATTAGCAGTTTTTGCAGAGGAAAATCCAGATTTAGTGCTTTTAGATTTGATGTTACCAAAAATTGAAGGATTAGAAGTTTGCCGAGAAATTCGTAAAACAAGTAATGTTCCAATTATTATGGTAACTGCAAAAGATTCAGAAATTGATAAAGTGTTAGGTTTAGAATTAGGAGCCGATGACTACGTGACAAAACCATTCTCAAATCGAGAATTAATTGCTCGTGTAAAAGCTAATTTGCGACGTCAACATATTTCTCCAAATGAACCAGATGAAGAAAAGGTAGCCAATGAAATTGTTTTAGGTTCTCTCATTATTCATGAGGATGCATATGCCGTATCTAAAAGAGGAGAAGAAATTGAATTAACGCATCGTGAGTTTGAGCTACTTCACTATTTAGCAAAACATATTGGTCAAGTGATTACAAGAGAACATTTATTACAAACCGTTTGGGGTTATGACTATTTTGGAGATGTTCGTACGGTTGATGTAACTGTAAGGCGTTTACGTGAAAAAATTGAAGATACACCAAGTCATCCGACATGGATTATGACAAGACGTGGAGTAGGTTACTATATTAAAACTCCAGAACAAGAAAAAGAAGCTTAGGAAGATGCGCTTTTCTTTACCAAGAACTATTCTGGGAAGAAAGGCGCATTTATTATCTATAAAGGAGATATCATATGCAAAAAGTGAAACGATTTTTTCGTTCCATTCAATTTAAAATTCCAGTATTATTTATTTTCATGCTCATGATTTCTTTGCAATTGATTGTTGCAAATTTCTTACGTCAATTGGAAACACAGATGATTTCTAACTTTCAAGAACAAATTCAATTGCAAGTTGGATTTTTGAAAAACAGTGTGCAACCCATTTTAGCAAGAGATGATAAAGATGAAGTGAAAATAGCCGAAATCTCTAAAATACTACAAGATTATCCAACGGGTAGTAGTATTGTAGAAGTTCGTATTATGGATACTCAGGGATATATTTTAGGAACAACTAATCAATCGCAACAATCCGTTGTTGGGACTCGAACAACAGAAGCAGATGCACAACAAGTATTATTAACCAATGTTGTGTATGCTTATAATTATACTGAACATGAAAACCGTTATTGGAAAATTGTTTCGCCAATTTCTCCAATAAGCGGCAATTCTGGTAATCCATTAGGTATTATTTCTGTTACGACAAATATTGAGTCAAGGTATACGCAAGTAAAAGATATTGGGGTTATTTTCGTTAGTTCATCTTTGATTGCGATTGTATTAGTGATTATTGTTACTTTCCTTATTTCGCAAGGAATTACAAAACCAATTGCGGAGATGAAGAAACAAACGGAAAAAATAGCAGAGGGAAATTATACCGGAGAAGTCAAAATTTATAGTGATGATGAGTTAGGGCAGTTAGGTCAAGCCATTAATGATTTGTCATTTAAAATTAAAGAAGCTCAAGAAAGTACCGAATCAGAACGTCAACGCTTAGATAGTGTCTTACGTCATATGAGTGATGGTGTAATTGCGACAGATAGACGAGGTCGTATTGTCATTATGAATACGGCAGCTTTAGATATTTTGAATTTAAAATCAGAAAAAGTGATTGGAATTCCTCTTCTTGAAATTCTTCCATTGGAAGAGCGTGTTACTTTTAGAGAATTATTAGAAACGCAACAAGAGCGTTTGATTCATTTGGAAGAGGATGGAGAAGATTCAATGATTCAATGTGAATTTTCTGTTATTCAACGTGAATCAGGATTTATTAGTGGATTAGTCTGCGTTCTAACTGACGTTACTGAGCAACAAAAAATTGAACGTGAACGTAGAAATTTTGTATCAAACGTATCGCATGAGTTACGAACACCATTGACCAGTATTAAGAGTTATACAGAAGCTCTTGTAGATGGAGCATGGGAAAATAAAGAGATTGCTCCAGGATTTTTAAATGTGATTGAAACGGAAACAGATCGTATGATGCGAATGATTACAGATTTATTGAATTTATCTCGTATGGATCAAAATCGTTTTGGATTAGAAAAAGAATTTATTAATATGAATGAATTAGTACTTCATATTGTGAATCGATTTGAAATGGTATTACAATCGGAGCCTTATCGAGATAAAAATTATCGTATTTTAACGGATATTACGCAACGTGATTTATGGGTGGAATTAGACCAAGATAAGATTACTCAAGTATTGGATAATATTATTAATAATGCGATTAAATATTCTCCGGATGGGGGACGTATTATTGTTCGTTTAATGGAAACTCATACGGATATTATTGTAAGTGTGAGCGATGAAGGGTTAGGAATTGCCCGTAAAGATATCCCCCATTTATTTGACCGTTTTTATCGTGTAGATAAAGCACGTTCTCGTGCGATGGGGGGAAGTGGTCTTGGATTAGCGATTGCTCAAGAAGTTATTCAATTACATGGCGGAAAAATTTGGGTTAATAGTATTGAAAATAAAGGATCTACCTTCTTTGTTTCTTTACCATATATTCCATTTGAAGAGGATGGTGAATGGGAATGAGAATTCGTTCTATTTATTTAATTGCCGTTTTAATATTTTTAAGTTTATTTAGTTTAGTTTTAACGGCGGTGATTGTTTTTCGTCCAGTAGAAATTTTTTCATATAATGGATTAACAAGAAATGTAGCCTCTACCAATCAAGATAATAGTACACAAGCACGAGTTAATTATGCGCTAGAAGATGTATTTCGTCCAACCCGTTTTGTCTATTCCTATGAAAATAAGGTGAAAATGACGAGCGATGCAACCATTATTGAATCCGTGAATAATGATTTAGTAGGAAAATATAAGGAAATTGGAAAGAAAGAAGTTTTATCACAAGAAAATTATGAACAATTAGTATTAAGAGACTCTTTTAGTCAACTACTTTTCGATGCTCCTGTTACTTTTTCCATTATGAGTCGATATTTTGCGGATGTTCCTGAGGAATTTCGTCAAGAAACATTTAGTAGAATCATTTATCGTTATGATGATACTAAAAGTGTTTATTTTGTAAATGATTATACGAAACAGTTATACCAAGCTAAAATAGATCAAGATATCCAAACAGAATTTTCAAAATTTTATGAAGAAGATAAATTTTATATAGTAGAATCCTATATTTTAAAACATAAACAAGTATTTATTGAGGTGAATGATTTATCACTAGAAAAGCAAACGTATTTAATGGAACAAATACCGATTAGTTTTTATATTACACAATTATTTGCTAATCCATCAGAGTTGAGAAATAGAAGTGACGGGCAATCCATTATTTATAATGATAATTTATCCCAATTAAAAATGGATCGTTCAACAAATGTTATTTCCTATTATCAAAATCGTGTAGATGATGAGCCTTTATCATTGACGGTTCATTTACAGCAATCCTTTGCTCAAATGAAAAAAATTGGTGGATGGAAATTGGGAATGAGTTTTTCTGATTTTGATACAGAAAGAAAAATTGTAGAATATATGCGTTATGTTGGTTCCTATCCTATTCTTTCGGATGCAAAGGAAGGTTTTTCTCAATTTATTATTACTCTTACTGGAGTGGAAAAAATGCGTTTGTCTACATTGATTGCAGAAACACCTATTCCTGCTAAAAATCAAAAGGTTGATTTAATGAGTGGAAAAGAATTAATGGATCAAATTTTAGGTAAAGGTATTTCATTGAGTACGATAGAGGATATTCGACTAGGATATGCTTGGAAATTAAGTCCTGAAAGCAATCAAATTGTCGAATTTCTTCCAAATTGGTATATAAAAGTAGATGGGAATTGGAGAACATTAGAAGAACTAAATCAGCCATTAAAAAATCAAGGAGGAGATAGCGATGGATTTTAGACGGTCGACTTTGGTATTAATTATCAGTTTCCTCTTGTTAGATATATTTTTATTTGGACTATTTTGGCAAATGAAAAAAGAAGTAAAAACACCTTTAAATACGAGTATTAATGTGATGGAACAAATGCGAAATGATGGGATTACAGTAACAGGAGTGAATATGACTGTAGAATCCCTTCCGATTATTCAAATTAGTCCAATTAGTATTGAAGCACCTGTGAATGCGTTGCCGAGTCAGGTTGTATCTTATGATAAGGGAGTCATTTCCTCTCAATTAATTTTTCCAATCCAATTAACATTAGATGCTAATGCCACAGCAACTATGGAAAATTTTGCAGAATTAACAGCTTATGTTGAGAGTGGAGCGATTGTCAATGGAAATCAATATACATGGTTCAATTATAATCCCACAACACGAAAAGTGATTTATGCACAAAGAGCAAATCAAATACCAGTTATGGATGGAAGTAGTCAAATTATTTTTACCTTGAATGCTAATAATCAAGTCATTAGTTATGAGCAAACTTTTGCGGGTAATGTTGAAAAACTAGGGAATAACCGTTCTTTAATTACTTCTCAAAAGGCAATGGAAGTATTATATTTGGCAGGGAGAATTCCAACTCGATCAACAATTTCAGTTGTTCGATTATCTTATTATAAATCGTTAGGATTAAAAGATTTATCTATCTATTCTCCAGCTTGGTATGTAGAATTTAAACAAGCAGATGGGCAAATGATTGTTAGACGGGTAGATGCTATTCGAGGGACTGTCTTAACAAATGAAGCGACTGAAACAGTCAATACAGGAACAACGCAATAGGAAGGAAGGAAATATGAGCGAATCAAGTTTTTTAGTGAGTCTATTAGCTAGTGGAAGTTCTGGTAATGCAACTTATATTGAAACTCCACAAAGAAAAATTTTAGTAGATTGTGGCTTAACAGGAAAAGCTATTGCCGCCCAAATGGAAAAAATTGGACGCTCAGTAGCAGATATTGATACCATTTTAGTGACGCATGAACATGTGGATCACATTAAAGGAATCGGCGTATTAGCACGAAAGTATGGCATGGATATTTATGCAAATGAGAAAACATGGAAGGCGTTGGAAAGAAAAAATATTGGGGTCATTAAACAAGAACAAAAACATTTATTTGAACCAGGAGTGACGAAAACTTTTGGAGATATTGATGTTGTTAGTTTTTCGGTTTCACATGATGCAGCATCCCCTCAATTTTACGCATTTCAAAAAGACCAAAAACAATTTGTCATGTTAACGGATACGGGCTATGTGAGTGAGAAATTAAGAAAATTATTATATAATGCAGATGCTTACTTAATGGAAAGTAATCATGATGTCGATATGTTACGTATGGGAAATTATGCATGGCATTTAAAACAAAGAATTCTGAGTGATAAAGGACATTTATCTAATGAAGACGGAGCATTAGCGATGTGTGAAATGCTAGGAGATAAAACAAAAAGAATTTATTTAGGACATTTAAGTCAAGATAATAATTTGAAAGAATTAGCGTATCAAACTGTGGAATCCATTCTATTACAACATGATTGTGGGATTCATGATACTTTTGAAGTGTATCATACAGATCCGTATGAGCCGACAGAATTATTTAGAGTTTAATAAAATTTTCAAATAATAACGGGATTTTTAACAGCTTTATAACGAATTAATTACACTATCTTCAAACTTTTTTCAAAAAGCTAGATTAGTATAAGAGTGTCAAAAGAAAGCAATGAAGAATTTGCTAAAGTGAAAAAGGAGGGTTATTCATGACAAATGAATTCCATGAAGAAGTAGAAACTACACAAGAAAATACAGCGTTAAATGAAGAAATTACACAAGAACCTACTCCGGTAGAAAAGAGAAGTGCTAAAAAGAAAAAAGCTTTTCGTTCCGGTTTTGTTGGAGGAGTAACTGGTGGCTTATTAGCTGTAATCATTGGATTTGGTGCTATGAGTGCAACAGGAACATTAAACCAATTAACAGGAGCAAAATCAACTACAACAAGTACGTCAACTGTAAAAACAAGCCCAACAGCTTTATCGAATAAGGGTGCTGGAGATGTTTCAGATGTTGTTGCGAATGTAAAAAATGCAGTTGTATCTGTTATTAATAAACAAAGTTTAAATCAAAATAACTTATTTGGAAGCTACGGACAAGGTCGTCGACAAAATCAAAAAACAGAAGATAGTGATCTAACAACTGCTTCTGAAGGTAGTGGAGTTATTTATAAAGTTGAAAATGGCTATGCTTATATCGTAACAAATAATCATGTCATTTCTGGTTCTCAAGAATTAGAAGTATTAATGGCAGATGGAACTCGTGAAAAAGCAGAATTAATTGGTGCAGATAAATGGACTGATTTAGCAGTATTAAAAATTAAAGCAGATAAAGTGACAACTGTTGCTGAGTTTGCGAATTCAGATGAAGTAAAAGCGGGTCAAACAGCTATTGCTATCGGTTCACCTCTAGGAACTGAATTTGCTACAAGTGTCACTCAAGGAATTGTATCTGCCAAAGATCGTTCTGTTCCAACAGATGTAGATGGCGATGGAAAACAAGATTGGGTAGTAACAGCTATTCAAACAGATGCTGCGATTAACCCAGGAAATTCTGGTGGAGCATTAGTCAATGCAGCAGGACAAGTCATCGGAATTAATTCTATGAAGATTAGTAAGTCTAGTGTAGAAGGAATTGGATTTGCAATTCCAAGTAATGAAGTCGTTTCAATTATTAATCAATTAGAAAAATCAGGAAAAGTAATTCGTCCAGTATTAGGTATTTCAATGGTCGATTTAACATCTGTTTCTTCTCAAGGACGTCAACAATTAGCATTATCAAATGATGTCAAAGAAGGTGTCGTTGTAGCAGATGTTCAAGATGATAGTAGCGCAAGTAAAGGCGGATTAAAACAATATGATGTCATTACAGAAATTGATGGTAAACCAATTACAGGTGTACAAACATTAAGAAAAGCACTATATAGTAAAACAGTTGGTTCTAGTATGGAAGTTACTTACTATAGAAATGGACAAAAACAAACAACAACGATTCAATTAACAAGCTCAGATAGTCCAAGTTTATAAAAATAGAATAAAATGATGGTATCCACATAGTTATCCACAAAAATGTTGATAACTATGTGGATAGTTTTTTTAGTTGTACAGAAAAAAAGAAAAAATATTTTTTAAAATCGTTGATATCATAGGCTTTTTTTGAAAACAAGTTATCCACAGGCGAATGGTAAGTTGTGAATAAGTTTATTGAAGAAGTTATCGAAACATTGTTATATCAATGTTTTGAGACGATTTGGATAACTTTGAATAATGGAATAAAATTGTGGATAAATCAAGCGAACAAGATATAACAGAAATATTACAAAAAAGGGTATTGACCAATATATAGTGGATAGAGAGGAAAGATAAACAAAATTTAGTAGCGAACATGTGTACATGTGGATAAGTCTGTGGATAAATAGGAGTAATTTCTATTTTTTGTTAAAAAATCTTGAGGAGTTTGGGAAAAGGGAATATACTATTGTTAATAATGGAGAAGTACCCAAGAGGCTGAAGGGGTCGCACTCGAAATGCGATAGGTCGTGGAAGCGGCGCGGGAGTTCAAATCTCCTCTTCTCCTTTTAAATTATTGATATATTAACGTTTCTAGAGGTTTTGTTCCAAGTTTGTTCCGTGAACGAAGCCTTTTTTTAATAGAGTTTTCAAACTAACATTGGTATAATAAAACTATTATATGTAGAAATGTTGACGAAATAAAAAGATATAAGGAGTGAGAATATGCCAAGATTTCTTGTTGGAGCAACTGAAGACACTTGGGATTTTGATGCGGCTTATGAAGCAGCTGAGGATGGAGATATTATTGAATTTACTCCTCATTTGACAATGAATTTTACAAAAGAACCTTTTACTGAAATAACAAAAAATATTACAATTGTTGGTCATGTAGAAGGGAATAGGTTTTTAAATACGATTACAGGAAAAATTAAAATTTCTAATAAGGCAAACGTGATTTTTCAAAACTTGTGGATGTCAGTATTAAAAAATACCAATATGTTTCACATTACAGGAGAATCGGAAGTTACTTTTAAAAATTGTGTATTGCAAACAGACTTTCCAGAAAATGATCATTTCTTAGTATTTTCAGAAGAAAAAAGTAAAGTCCATTTTAAGCAGTTTACGACAAAACTACCGGACAAACACCAATTAGGGATGAAATTTATTCATTCAGCCGTTTCTATTCAAGATTCTAGGATTCAAAATCGATTATTAATTCGTGAAAATTCTGAATTAGCATTTGTACGTTCAAAAATGGAGTGTAGCCGACCTACTTCTTTATGGATTGATGATTCGAAACTATCGATTCTTTCAAGTCAAGTTTCTGGAACGTTTGAGGGTGGAAGTCAAGCTGTTTTAAATGCAAGCAAAAGTGAACTAGTGATTGAAGATAGTCTAATACATGGTGTTGGAAAGGATTATTATACGATTTACTTACAAAAGTCTTGTACAGGAGTTTTCAAAAACTTAAATGTTGACTTTATGAAGTTAAAAAATAGTCATATTCGTATGGTAAATGGGGCTGTAAAGCATAATCTTGCGATTGATGAGGAATCAACTTTATATTCACAAGGGAGATTACGATTTTTAAATAAAGAAAGTCAACATATTCCTATTAGTTTAACAACAAATGCTTTATTTGTTGGAGATAGTGTAGAAGTAGAAAAAGAAACTTCTACCATAATCCGTGTGAAAGAAGGTTCATGCTTTGTTGCCAATGACTTTATTCATTTAAATGGAGATGCTACAAAACTGAACTATGAAATAGATGAAACAAGTCAATGCAGTATTACTCAGAAACATAAAGTAGCCCCAGAAAGAAGTGAAAAGGGAGAAATTATTCGAACAGCGAATGAGCAAAAAGCTCCTCAAACGAATACTGATTACTATGCAGAGTTGCAAGGACTAATTGGACTAAAAACCGTCAAAGAAAAAGTAGATAAATTAATTCAACAAGCAAAATATAATCAATTACAAATTGAACAAGGATTACCACCAGAAAAAATGACGATGCACGCAGCTTTCTTAGGAAATCCAGGAACGGGTAAGACAACTGTGGCACGTTTAATGGGACAAATCCTATTCCAATATGGAGCCTTAAAAGGGGAAGAGTTCAAATTTGTAGAAGTATCAGCGGCTGATTTATTATCTGGATATGTGAATCAAACAGCAGAACAAACTCGTAAGAAATTAGAGGAAGCTAAAGGTGGCGTGTTATTTATTGATGAAGCGTATGCTTTGAATAAAAAAGGTTCGAATAGCACAGGCGAAGAGGCAATTAATGAATTATTAACGTATATGGAAAACCATCGTGATGATATTATGGTGATTTTTGCAGGATATACAAAAGAAATGGAACAATTTTTCGATGTTAATCCAGGCTTCAACTCTCGTGTGCCACATCAGTTAGTGTTTGAAGATTATTCACCTGATGAAATTGTTCAAATGGGACTTAAAATTTTTGAAGGAAAAGCTCGAAAAGTTGAAGATCCAGAATTTTATGCTCGTAATATTAAAAAAGCTTATAAACGTTCCTTAGATAAGAGTAATGCTCGATGGATTCGTAATCAAAATGAGCAAATTATGCAAGAATTCATTTTTCGTGTAATGTCACAAGATGGCGAAGATATGACTTTGATTAAAAACCAAGATATTGAAAAAGCATTGTCACAAGGAAGTTATGAAGAATCCGAACATAAAGCTGATGCATGGAAGCAATTAAATCAATTAATTGGTTTAGAAAAAGTAAAAGAACAAGTCAGCGCCTTTATTCATCAAGTAGAATTATCAAAGGTGAGACAAGAACAAGGAATTGAAACGAAAAATATTACGTTACATTCGTTATTCTTAGGAAATCCAGGGACGGGTAAAACAACGGTTGCTAGAATTATTGGCGAATTATTGTATCAAAAGGGCATGATTGCAACGAATAAAATGGTTGAAGTTTCTCGTGGAGATTTAATTGGTGGATACCAAGGGCAAACAGCTATTAAAACAAGAGAACAGTTACAGGCTGCTCTTGGTGGAGTTTTATTTGTTGATGAAGCTTATTCCTTAAAACATGGTCCTAATGATAATTTTGGACAAGAAGCGATTGATGAAATCTTGAAATTTATGGAAGATCATCGTCATGATATGGTTGTCATTTTTGCAGGATATCATAAAGAAATGAGTGCTTTTTTAGAAACAAATTCAGGATTAGCAAGTCGTGTTCCAAATACATTTGATTTTGAAGATTATACCTCAGAAGAAATTGGACAAATTGGATTATATGAATTAGCTAGTGATTCCTTGACAGTAGATGAAGAAGCTTATCGTCAGGCTGTTGCGACAGCATATGCTCGCACGAATGACCGTAGTAATGGTCGTTGGATTCGTAACTTTAATGAGAAATTAAGATTACGTCTAGCTACTCGATTTGGTAATAATCCATCTATTAATCCAAACCAAATCATCCAAAAAGATTTAGATGATGTGTTAGCGATGTCAAAATAAGAGCAAACAAAAAAAGCTGCGCTAGCAGCTTTTTTTGTTTTACATGAAATACCCTAAGTAATAACGAACAAATAATGCAGCAGCTACAGCACCAATAAATGGAGCAGTACCTGGAACTAATAATCCATATTGCCAGTCATTATTTACTTTGTTTTTGATTGGTAATACTTGGTAAGCTAAACGAGGACCTAAGTCACGAGCTTGGTTCATCGCGAATCCTGTAGTACCTCCTAGACCCATACCAACAGCCCATACAAGTAAACCAACAATAATGTTTAATTGATCTTTATTCACTTGTTCAGTAGCTAAGATAGCTGTTAAGAAAATAAATGTTGCAAATGCTTCGACGAAGTAGTTACGTGGTAAGTTACGGCAGTTAGGGTTTGTAGAGAAGATGTTACGAATCGCAATTCTATCTACTTGACCTTCAGAAGCAGTAAAGTGGTCTGCATACATGAACCATACAATAACAGCACCAACGAAAGCACCTAAAAATTCAGCAATTGCAATAGGGATAAATTGTTCAGCAGGCAATAATCCTAATACCACTTTTGCTAATGCCATAGCTGGGTTAATACTAACTCCACCAAAGATAAATAATGTAACAGTAATACCAAATGCCCATGTTGTGATAGCGAATAAGTGACCTGACCCATTGTATTTCGTTTTTTTCAATACTTCGTCACAGTGTACCCCAACCCCAAATAAAATCATAAGGGCAGTTCCCATAAATTCTGATGATAATAGGTGAATAAATTCTTGTGTAAACATAAAAATATAAAACTCCTTTTTATTATTAAATTATGATAAAACTTCTTTTTCTAGTATTTGATAAACTTTTCTAATTGGCAATTGATGTTCTTTGGCTAGTCTGGCACAATCCTCGAATTCGAGACTTGTTTTAGAGATATGTTGATAGGTATTTTGTTTGACACGAATCATTCCTAAACTTGTTTTAACTTCTTGAAAAGTTCGTTGCATGACTTTCCTTGAAATTTTTTGATAACGAAATCCAATGGTGCTTGTTTGTTCAAATAGAATATTAGTAAATTTTTCTAATTGTGTGAGAGCAATTAGAAGAGTTATATGGATCGCTGGACGATTCTTTTTCGCTAAAACACTGAAATAAGTAACATCTAGAGCTCCTTTTTCATATAGGAAATCCATTAAAAATCCCATTTGTTCAGGAGTTTGATCATCGATAGTCGTATCGATTTGGTATATTTCATCGTCTATTTGATGCACTTCTTTGAACGAGTGAATGCTTGATTGACAAAGGCTTCCACGCAAGGCATTGAATTTTCCAGTATCTCGTTTCCCAAATCCATAACCTACAGTAGTAAATTCCAAGTTTTCAGGAATGGTAAAATCTGGATGAATTGCTTTTAGTAAAGCGAGACCAGTTGGTGTAATCAGTTCAGTTTTAATATCAAAGTCTTGATGAATTAAAATAGAAGTTCCTTTTCTTAATTGCATGACTGCAGGAACAGGAACAGGCATTACTCCATGAGCGACTTTGATAGTCCCGCTCCCTTCTACTAAAGGTGTACTGTATACTTTTGTAATTCCTAAGTTTTCAAATAAGATGAAGAAACTAGCGATATCTACAATCGAATCAATCGCACCAACTTCATGGAAATGAATTTGTTCAATAGGTACTTGATGAACAGCAGATTCTGCTCGAGCGATGTCACGGAATACTTCTATACTTTTTTCTTTTACAAAGTCAGATACACTACTATTTTTAAAAATTTCAATAATTTCTTGTAATCCACGAACGTCATCGTGATGATGGTGATCGTGTTCATGATGGTGATCGTGTTCATGATGGTGATCGTGTTCATGATGGTGATTGTGCTCATGATGATGACCGTGTTTATGATGATGCTCATGTTCATGCGAGAAATCTCCGTGGACTCCATGGTCTTTTTCTCCATGTTCTAAATGAACATCGAAATCAATTCCATAAATACTACTTTTAGCAATTTTATGAATATGTAAATGATAGCCATCAACTGCTAATTTTTTTAGTTCTTGTTGTAAATAGTCTGAACTAGCTCCTAAATCAATAAGAAGACCATTTAGCATATCTCCACTAATACCAGATAAAGGTTCTAAATATAAATGTGTCATGATGAAGCACCTCGAATTTGATTAATCATACTAGCAGAATAAGCAGCGCCAAATCCATTATCAATATTGACAACTGTCACACCAGAAGCACAAGAAGTTAACATACTCATGAGAGTAGTAAGTCCTTGTAAGTTACTTCCGTATCCTACACTTGTAGGAACAGCAATGACAGGGACATCTACTAATCCTGCGACTACACTGACAAGAGCGCCTTCCATACCTGCAATGACAATAATGACGCTAGCACCACGAATATCATCTAAACGATTGAATAGACGATGGATACCCGCAACTCCAACATCATAAATCCGTTTCACAGGATTACCAAATGTTTCAGCAGTAATCGCAGCTTCTTCTGCTACCGGCATATCACTTGTTCCTGCTGTTACAACAGCAATGTAATGTTCAGTATGAATTGGAGTTGGATGAACGACAAAAGCTCTCGCAGTTTCGTAATAAAATCCGTGAGAAATTTTTTCTAATAAGTATTGTCCTTTTTCGCTATCGACTCTAGTTGCTAGTACAGGAAGGTTTTCTTTTTCTAATGAATGAATAATTTGTTCGATCTGCTCTTTTGTTTTTCCTTCTCCGTATATAATTTCTGGAAATCCATTTCTTTTATTGCGAGAAAGATCTAAAGAGGCAAATCCTAAATCGTCGATCCCTTCTAATTGAGAAGTAGCTTCCTCTAGTGAAAGTTCTCCTTTTTGAAATTGAATAAGAATTTCTTTTTTATCCATAATGAATTCCTAATCTTCAACGATGACAGATAAACCGTCACGAATAACGGTAACTTTAGCATCTGGCCCTTCAATTTCAAAGGCACGTTCTAAGGCTTCGTCGAATGTTTTAGCAATTTCCATGTGCATATCTGTAATTAATGTAGGATCGACTAAATCAGAAACAAAAATCACACGATGATGAACTAAAATACGTGCTAAAATTTGAGCAGTCCATTGGTCTGGGATAGTTTCTAAACGTGGTGTGTTAATCGCTTTTTCTAAAAATTCTTTAGGTTGGTTGTAATCAGCTAAATTGTGATAAAAACCTGAACCACCGTGTCCGTCACGACATCCTGCAACCATAATAATAACGCCACCTTCTTTATTCGTAGCTTCAGCAGCAGTCATTCCTTTAACAGCTTGATAAATATTTTGATCTAGTGGAAATCCGCCATTGGTTGAAACAGCGATATCACATGGGATTTTTTTAACATGAGCTAATTCACGAACGAATTCACATCCAACATGGTGAGCTTCTTCCATATCGCCAGCAAAGGAACCGATAATATGTTTTTCTCCATCTAAGACAACATTAACGATGAAGGCTAATTTTGCAGTACGAGCAGCATAAACCATATCTTCATGAATTAAGTTGTGTTTTAAATTCCCTGTTCTTGATTTGTTAGAGTTAATGAATTCACCAGAGTGATTTGCCATAATTGTTTTATATGAAGCGACCCCAGGTAAAACAGATTTACGTCCGCCTGAGAATCCTGCAAAGAAATGAGATTCAATGAATCCTTCAGCGATTAATAAGTCTGCTTCCGCAGCGATACGGTTAATAATGCAGTCACCACCTGAAGGTAATTGACCGATTTTTACCATATCTTCATCATTTGTTGAAATATGCATCACGATTTCTTCATTATCGACAATTTCTTGACCGTACTTATGAATTAATTCTTCACGAGTTGAAGGACGGTGGAATCCTGTTGCTACTAAAATACGGATACGAGCATCTGGAGAGACACTACGAATACGGCGTAAAATAATTGGAGTAATAATATGAGAAGGAACGGGACGAGTATGGTCTGAACTAATTAAGACGATGTCTTTTTTCCCTTTGGCTAGTTCTTCTAATGATTTACTCCTAATAGGATTATCCATTGATTTTTCAACGGTTTCTTGTTCAGAAAGCGGATTTGAAAAATTTTCTGCTTGAGATTCTAACAATCCTGCAAAATTTTTATCAGGAATGCTAGCAGTGATTAGTTGTTTGTCATAAGGTAATTGAATATCTACCATTTCTTAACATCTCCTTTGCAAATCGTTCACATAGTCTAGTATATATTTTTCCTAGTGGAATGATGGCACAAATGGTGTTAACATATGTTAACAAAAATATTTTCTACAAGAGGATAATATTGGGTGGGAGAATGAAGAAGTTTTTTTAAAAAAAGGAGTGCGTTAAATGGAAGAAAATTACTTAGTAAATTTTTTGGAAGAGCATAATGCTCCCGTTATTAAAAAGAAAAAACATATGTATTTAGCGTATCATGGGTTGGAAGAATCGTATACTTATGTGTTGAAAGAAGGCGTTGTTAAAACAAGTATCATCTTAAAAGATGGAAGAGAGTTTAATTTATCTTATATTACTCCTATTGATATTATCTCATTATTAAGAGACGAGGTTTCCAATTATACTTCAGCACCTTTTAATGTTCGAGTAGAATCGGATGAAGCTAGTTTTTATCGTATTCAGCGTATTAAATTTTGGGAATATGTTAAAGAAGATCGAAAATTACAAGATTATATTCGAGAATATTATCGAAAAAAAGTATCTGAAAATATTGAATCTTTACAATATATGACGATGAATGGTAAAAAAGGTGCGGTATGTGCATTTCTTTATAAATTGGTAAAGCAATTTGGAGTTCAAACTCGAGATGGAGTATTAATTGATTTTGCAGTAACCAATGAAGATATTGCTGGATTTTGTGGAATTTCAACTCGAAATAGTGTAAATCGTATTATTCATGATTTAAAAACAGAGGGGATTGTACAAGTGAAAAATCAGAAAATCCTTGTAAAGGATATTTCTTATTTAGCAGATTTTACAGGAAAAGAAGCTGAATAGAAGTCAGTGTAAAGGAGAATCTTTATGGATGAAAAAGAGAAGAAGCTAGAAGAAATATTACGAGAAATAGGGAAAATTGTCATTACTTATTCTGGAGGAATTGATAGTACTTATTTATTAAAAGTGGCTGTTGATACGCTTGGAAGTGAGAATGTTTTAGCTGCTGTAGTCAATTCAGAATTATTTCCGGATTATGAGTTTGATATGGCCATTGATCTGGCAAATGAAATGGGAGCTCGTGTTATTGGATTAGAAATGGAAGAATTATCAGATCCAAGAATTGCAGCGAATACGCCAAAAATTTGGTATTACAGTAAAAAGATGTTGTATCAAACGATTAAAGAACATGCTGAAAAAGAAGGATATACGGTTTTATCAGATGGGACAATTATGGATGATGTCGATGATTTTCGCCCAGGAGTAAAAGCTCGTAATGAAGAAGGCGTTCGTAGTTTACTACAAGAAGCAGGATTATATAAAAGTGAAATTCGTCAATTGGCAAAAAGACGTGGTGTAGAAAATTGGAATAAAGTACCTTCTTGTAGCATGGCATCTCGTTTCCCGTATGGTACAAAGATTACTGCAGAAAAAGTTGGTTGGGTTCAAGAAGCGGAGAAATATTTCATTCAATTAGGATTCGAACAAGTACGTGTACGTGTTCACCAAGATTTAGCAAGAATTGAAGTATCACTCGATTTAGTTCCAACATTATTAGACCATCGTCAAGAAATTGAAAGTAAATTACGCTCGATTGGATTCAGTTATGTTGCATTAGACTTAGCAGGTTATCAATATGGACGAATGAATCAAGTGTTAAGTGACAAAGAAAAGGAAAATATCTGATGAAATAAGGAAGGACTTTAATAAGGAGTTCTTCTTTCTTTGCTTAGAAATGAGGAGAGTATGGAAGCTCAAGAAGTATTACAATTTTGGTTTGAGGAATTAGAACCAAAAGATTGGTTTATAAAATCTGACGCATTGGATAAAGAAATATGTAGACGTTTTTTAAACATTCATCAAGCAGCTATTGCTGGAGAATTAAGTCATTGGAGAAAGACGATTCAAGGAAGATTAGCTGAAATTATCGTATTAGATCAATTTTCTAGAAATTTATATCGTGAGGATGCAAGAGCATTTTTATATGATGGTATGGCGCTTGTATTAGCACAAGAAGCTCTACCTTATTCAGAAAAATTAATGGTCATTGAACGAAGCTTTTTATATATGCCATTTATGCATTCAGAATCATTAGCGATTCATGAAGAGGCGGAAAAATTATTTTCTGAACCTGGAATGGAAAAGCGTGCGAAATATGAACAGATGCATCGAAACATCATCGAACAGTTTGGACGCTATCCACATCGTAATAAAATTTTAGGAAGAAAATCGACTGAAGAAGAGTTAGAATTTCTTCGAAATCATTCAAGATTTTAAGTAAAAACTTTCTGTAAAGCGGATTAAAAAAAGTAATAAAACCTTAATATAAATGGAGTTGTTTTTTCGTAAAAAATTCGATACGATGGATAGGCAAAAGAGAGAATTGTGGAGATATAGATATGAAAAAATTCAAATGGATGAAGGCGGTACTGACAGCTTTAGTGGCTTGTTGTTTAGCAGCTCCGATGCAAACAATGGTTCACGCTGATGAACCTGAAAGACCTAAAACAGCAGAAGAAATTGCCGCATTAGAAGATGTAGCATCTTACATTGCAATCGAACAAACAAGTGGAAAAATTTTGATGGAAAAAAATCAGGATGATGTTCGAGGCATTGCTTCGATGAGTAAAATGATTAGTCAATATTTAATATTAGAAGCGATTAAAAATTCAGAAATCACATGGGAAACAAAAATTCCCATTAGTGAACGTGCAAGTAAATTAAGTGCCAATTACTCGTTATCCAATGTTCCTTTATGGCCAAATGAAAAATATAGTATTCAAGAATTATTTGAAGCAAGTTCCATTTATTCTGCTAATGCAGCAACCATTGCGATGGCAGAATATTTAGCGGGAAGTGAAGCTAAATGGGTGGAGAGAATGAAGGAAAAAGTTGAATCTTGGGGAATTCAAGATGCAACGATTGTAAATGCGACAGGATTGCCAAATAAATATGGTACAACAGAAAAGAATCCAGACTTTGGAGATGATGCAGAAAATAGTATGTCTGCTCGTTCTGTTGCCATTGTTGCAAGACGTTTAGTATTAGATTTTCCAGAAATTTTAAAAATTTCTTCAGTTGCAACAAAGGAATTTAGACCAGGAACTGCTGGGATGACAAAGATGGATAATTTTAACTATTTAATTCCAGGATTATTATTTGGCTATGAGGGTGTAACTGGCTTAAAAACAGGGACTTCTGAAATTAGTGGAGCTTCTATTACGACAACTGCAACTCGTAATAATTTTTCAGTCATTGTTGTATCCATGGGGTCAAAGCAACCTTTGAATCGTTTTAAAGTAACAGCAAAAATGTTAGATGAATTATTCAAAAAATATGAAGGTTTAGTAGTAGGAATTCCAGGGAAATCTGTTCAAAACATCCAGTCTTATCCAGTCAATGGTGGTTCTGATGAAAAAATTAGTGTCGATTATGGTGATAATTTTGTAGCAGCTGTGCCAAAAGGAACTGCTATGAGTCAGATAAAAGTTCGTTTTGAACCATTTAAAGAATTATTAGATGAAAATAATGCTTTAAAAGCACCGATAACTGCAGGAAAAACAATTGGAGATCTATATTTCCAAATGCCTGGAGAAGATTTAGGATATGTAGATGGTCAAACAGAAGGACATGTTCCTGCATTTGCAGGCTATGAAATCGATCCGTCGAATATTGTGACAGATAGTTATCGACAAGCGAGAGGATTTGTAGAAAAAATATTCCAAGGGATTAAAGACTTTTTCGCTAATATCATCCAGAAAGTGAAAGGCTTCTTACATGCTCAAGAAGCGTAGAGATTTATTTGTTAAGAATGGAGACGACAGAGGTCGTCTCTTTTTTAAAACGCAAAATATTTCTATATAGAACGTTTTTTTGACAAGTTATTTGTTTCTATATAGAATTAATTTATAAAGAAAAAGAGTTAGAACACTCATTCTAAACTCAATAAATCATTTAACAATTATAGAAAAGAGGAAATCAATATGACAAACTTTACAGATTTACAAAAAAAACGCCGTTCCATTTATGCATTAGGGAAAAATGTGGAACTTTCTAATCAAGAATTAGTAGATACAATTCAAGGAGCTATTCTTCAAACGCCATCAGCATTTCATTCACAAACAACTCGCGCTGTAATTTTATTTGATGAAGAATCAGATGCATTTTGGAATGAAATTGCTTATTCAGAATTAGAAAAAGTAACACCAGCAGAAGCATTTGAAGGAACAAAACAACGTTTAGCAGGATTTGCTCAAGCAAAAGGGACGATTTTATTTTATGAAGACCAAGATGTTGTAAAAGGTCTTCAAGAACAATTCAAACTTTATGCTGAAAACTTCCCGGTATGGTCAGAACAGGCTCATGGTATTTCATTATATGCAACATGGTTAGCATTAGCAGAAAAAAATATCGGAATGAATGTACAACATTATAATCCATTAGTAGATGCACAAGTAGCGGAAAAATATGATATTCCATCTAACTGGAAATTACGTGCTCAAGCACCATTTGGAGCAATTGTTGCACCTGCTAGTGAAAAAGAAGTTCAAACAGAAAATCGTTTCAAAGTATTTGGAGCTTAAGAGATAGTTTTAAAATTAGAGGAGGTATGACCTGATGTATCAATCAGCATTTAAATTAGGATATGTTGCATTGAATGTACGTAATTTAGACTTACAAAGCCAATATTACCAACAAGTTCTTGGACTTAGTGTGATTCATCAAGAAGAGTCGGTGATTGATTTAGGTGTAGGCAAGACTGTTTTAGTTCGATTAATCAAAACTGAGGAATTAGTAGATGGTGCAGGTAGTTATGGTCTTTATCATTTGGCGATTTTACTTCCTTCTAGAGAAGACTTAGCACAGATTTTTAAACATTTTGTAGATAATGCTGTTCCATTAATTGGAGCGAGTGATCATGATTATAGTGAAGCGATTTATCTAGAAGATACTGAAGGAAATGGAATTGAAATCTATCGAGATAGACCTGTTTCTGAATGGGATATTAGGGAAGATGGACGTATTATTGGGACTACAGAAGTGATGGATGCAGAAGGATTGTATCGCTTAGCAACCCCTTTAGAAAGTCCTTATAAAATGCCAGAAGGTAGTCGAATGGGGCATGTTCATTTATCGGTTCGTAAGAGTGGTGTTTCGAGCGAATTTTATCAAAATGTTCTTCAAGTTCAAGATAAATTCTCTGTTAGTTCTGCTTCGTGGTTAGCATCTGGAAATTACCATCATCATTTAGCCGTCAATGAATGGGGTGGGCAAAACTTAACCACTAGAACAGAAGGAATGCGAGGTTTAGCTTACTATACCGTTATTTTCGAGGATGAACAATTGTATCAAGATACGATTGAAAGAGCGAAGAAATTTGCTAAAAATATTGAAATTGGGAAACAGGAAGCTAGTTTTACAGACTTAGATGGTATTAAAACACGATTAGTCTTGAAAAGTTAATTCTTACGGATTACCTGTTGCACAACTTTAGAGAATATTGTAAAATACAGACATATAAAACTGTATGAATAGTAACTTGAAGTCTTTTGTAGAGAGCTAGCGTTTGGTGAAAGCTAGTAAAGTATGACAAGCGAATCCACATACTATGATGCATGGCGAAAGCATTGATTAAGCCATCCGGAGCAAACCGTTATCGCAAATGAGTGCAATGGAAACATTGAATACGGGTGGTACCGCGAAGATAAAAGTGAAACACACAACTTCGTCCCAGTGACAATTTGTCGGGGATGAGTTGTGTGTATTTTTTTAGAATGGTTTAAACAAATTTTCAACAGGCGAAACAAAAGAAATTGGAGGAATCAATATGTTAGATATGAAACGAGTGAGAGATCACTTTGAAGAAGTTGTGGTTGGTTTACAAAACCGCGGAGTAGAACGTCAAGTAGTAGAAGAATTACGTGATTTAGACGAAAAACGTCGTGAATTAATTTTAAAAACGGAGCAATTAAAACAATACCGTAACACTGTAACGGAAGAAATTTCTCAATTAAAACGTAATAAAGAAGATGCAAGTGCGAAAATTGCAGAAATGAAACAAGTTGGGGAAGATGTAAAAGCAACAGATGCTTTATTAGCAGAAGTAGAAGAAAAATTAGAATACATCGCTTCACGCTTACCAAACATTGCTGCAGCAGATGTTCCTGTAGGGGAAGATGAAAACGAAAACGTAGAAATTCGTCGTGAAGGAACTCCACGTGTCTTTGATTTCGAACCAAAACCACACTGGGAAGTAGCAGAAGCATTAGATATTTTAGACTTTGAAAGAGGAGCAAAAGTATCAGGAAGTCGCTTCTTATACTATAAAGGTTTAGGTGCTCGTCTAGAACGTGCAATTTACAACTACATGATTGATTTACATGTGGAAAAACATGGCTATACAGAAATGATTACACCATATTTAGTAAATGAACAATCAATGTATGGAACAGGACAATTCCCTAAATTTAAAGAAGACGTATTCCAAATTAATGACGAACGTAATTTAACATTAATTCCAACAGCAGAAGTTCCATTAACAAACTATTATGCAAATGAAATTTTAGAAGAAGCACAATTACCAATTTATTTCACAGCATTAAGCCCTTCATTCCGTTCAGAAGCAGGTAGTGCTGGAAGAGATACCCGTGGATTAATTCGTCTACACCAATTCAATAAAGTAGAAATGGTGAAATTTGCAACTCCTGAAACATCATTTGAAGAATTAGAAAAAATGACAGATAATGCAGAAGATGTATTACGTGGTTTAGGCTTACCATTCCGTACAATTGTATTATGTACAGGAGATATGGGATTCTCAGCTTCTAAAACATATGACGTTGAAGTATGGATTCCAGCACAAGATACTTACCGTGAAATTAGTTCATGCTCAAACTGTGTAGACTTCCAAGCTCGTCGTGCGAAAATTCGTTACCGTCAAGCTGAAACTGGAAAAATTGAATTATTACACACATTAAATGGATCTGGTTTAGCAGTTGGTCGTACAGTAGCAGCAATTTTAGAAAACTACCAAGAAGCAGATGGAAGTGTAACAATTCCTGAAGCATTAGTTCCATATATGGGTGGAGTTACAAAAATTACTAAATAATTTTGAATAAAAGAATGAAGTGACCCCAAAAAGTTAGACTTTTTGGGGTCACTTCGTATGTATGGTGTTTTTTTATTTGGATATTTATCAGAAGACAGAGAAATTTTAGACTTTATGAAAAAGGAAGTTTCTAAAGATGAAAATTGGCGAGTTCAAGAAGTGTTAGCGAAGGCTTTTGATGAATATTGTAGGAAAATAGGCTATGAACAGGCACTACCGGTCATTGATGAATGGTTAAGGGATATTCATCCGAATACAAGAAGAGCTGTGACAGAGGGATTGAGAATTTGGACGAGCAGACCTTATTTTAAAAAACACCCTGAAGAAGCGATTAAACGAATTGCGGCATTAAAAGAAGATGGTAGTGAATATGTGAGAAAATCAGTTGGAAATGCATTACGGGATATTAGTAAGAAATACCCTGAACTTATTCAGGCAGAATTAGATACTTGGAATATCGAAAAAAAATCTGTGAAACAAGTATACCAATTAGCAAGTCGATTTATTGAGAAGTGATAAATAAAAAAGGAATGAACAAACCTTACGGCACGTTCATTCCTTTTTCTTATTTAGAATTTTGATTTTCAAATGGGATAGAAAGGATGAAGGTACTTCCTACATCTTTTTGACTTTGAACCGTAATTTTTCCTCCCAGTTGATGAGCTAATTCTTGAGCGATAGCTAGACCAAGTCCATGGCCTCCAGTTTTCATATTTCTGGAGCTTTCAACTCTATAGAGTCTTTTGAATATATGTTCAAATTCTTTAGCATCAATTCCTTTTCCTTTATCCGACACACTAATTGTGAGAGTGTTATCTTCTAAAATTCCTTTTACATCGACTGGTGTGCCAGGGTCAGAATATTTAAAGGCATTATTTAATAAATTGACTAGAATACGTAACAATTTATCATAATGACTCGTAAATTTAGCAGATTCTGGTAGAACTTGTATATGAATGTCTCTATTTTCTTGTTCAATTAAAAGGTGGAACTCATTCATAGCATGAACTAATAATTGATCTAAGAAAATTACTTCATTTTTTTGAGGATGATTCTCCGTTTCTTGTGTATTAAGCGTTAAGTCATCTAATTCTTCTACTAATTTATTTAATCGTTCCGTTTGACGGTTAATCGTTGTTAAGTAATGAAATTGTTCTTCTTGAGTAATGATTCCATCTAAAATCCCTTCAACGGTTGCTTGTATAGAAGTAATAGGAGTCTTTATATCATGGGAAAGTTGAGCAATCATTATTCTCTTTTCTTTCTCACTTTCTTCTAGTGAATCAAAGGATTTTTTTAAATCGTCTGACATATGAGTAAAAGCTTTTCCAAATTCTTGAAATTCAATAGGGCCTTTAATGGTGATGGAAGTATTAAAATTTTTATTGGCAATATCTTTTGCTTTCTTTTTAAGTTCGTTAAGAGAAGAGAATATTGGTGATAGGAGTAATAAACTAATCATAGCGCCAAAGAAGCTAGCGAATAATGTAACACCTATTAAAAAGTAAATCTCACTTTTCTCAATTAACATTTTTTGAACTGCCCAAAAAACAGCGAGTATGGTTAAAATAGTAGAGATCAGATAACCAATAATAATATAATTTTTTAATTTCATAATGAACCTCTTGGTTTTTCAATTTTATATCCTAAACCCCATACGGTTTTAATTGTTGGGGTATGTAAACTAGAGTGTTTAGATAATTCGTGCCGTAAAGCATGGATATGAACGTTTAGTGTATTCGTATCGTCTATAAATTCTTCTTGCCAAACTTTTTCATATAATTCTGTTTTTGAGAAAACTCGTTCAGGATTTTTGCATAAAATCCATAAAAGTTCAAAAGCTTTTATTGTTAAATTAAGTAGATGATTGTCGACATAAACTTCATACGTTTCGTGGTTTAATTTTAGATTTCCTAATTGTACTTGAGTAGGATTTCCCCCTCGATAAATTCTTTTAAAAATATTATTGACGCGAAGTACAAGTTCTCTAGGGCTGAAAGGTTTTGTAATAAAGTCATCAGCACCCATACTAAGGCCAAATATTTTGTCTTGTTCACTAGTTTTAGCTGTGATAAACAAAAATGGTTGGTCAGGTAATAAATATTGAACTTCACTAATAAAATCATATCCATCCATTTTGGGCATCATAATATCAGTAATAATTAAATCAATGGATTTGTTTTTAAATAGTTCTAATCCTTCAACTCCATCATGAGCTACAAAAACCGTGTAACCTGCTTGTGATAAGTAACGATTTTGGATATCTGTAATTTCAAACTCATCATCTACGAGTAATATTGTTTTTTCCATTAGAGACTCCTTTGATAAAAATAGTGCTATACTTTTGCTCAGTATAACACTATTTTTAGGGGAATTAAACTTAGATTCTTTCTTTTTTAGATTTTAATCCTAATGTTCCTAGAACAAATGCTAATCCAGCTGAGAATGCTCCTAAAGCAGAAGTGTTTGTAGTAGTTTCTCCTGTTACCGGTAGAGTCGCTTTACTTTCTTTTTTCATAGAATCGTTATTTTTCATTTCTTTTGCTTCTTCTTTTTGAGGTTTCATCATTGGAGTAGAAAGTTCTTCTTTTTTAGCTTTTTCTTGTTTCGTTGCTTGAGAATTCATTTGTTGAGAGTGCTCCATAGTAGTTGGCTTCATCTCATCTTTTCTAGCATGTTCTTCTTTCGTTACAGAAGTAGTATTTGTAGTGGAAGAAGAATTGTCGGATGTCATGCTTTCTTTATGCAGAGTAATACGAACTTCAAGTGTAGCAACAACATTAGATAAATCCGCTTTACCGTCTTTACTACCATAAACTTTAACAGTAGCTTTATAAGTTTGAGTACCATTAGTACGAAGTTGATCGATTAAAGCTTGGCCTTGCTTACCAACAGTATTGCCATTTAAGTCTACTTCATAGAAGTATTGACCTTTAGTGGTCATATTTTCACCTAATGGAGATAAAGCAGGATTTTTAGCAGTGCCATTGTCAGACCAAGGAGCTTTATCAGAAGCTTTTAGTAAAAGACGAGTTAACATACCATCACCAGCGAAGAATTCATAAGGAATCACTTGGTTTACACCGGCAGTGAAAGGACCAACTCCTTCAGCTTTTTCAAGATAAGCAGCAGGAACATCAATATTTTCTTTTACGTTATCTTGAACAGCTTTTTGAACAGTTTCTTTAGAAACTAAACCATTAATGTTGATGTTTACATCTTTAGTAGCGACTAGATTCGTCAAGTCGGCTTTACCGTCTTTATTACCATAAACTTTAACAGTAGCTTTATAAGTTTGAGTACCATTAGCACGAAGTTGATCGATTAAAGCTTGGCCTTGCTTACCAACAGTATTGCCATTTAAGTCTACTTCATAGAAGTATTGACCTTTAGTGGTCATATTTTCACCTAATGGAGATAAAGCAGGATTTTTAGCAGTGCCATTGTCAGACCAAGGAGCTTTATCAGAAGCTTTTAGTAAAAGACGAGTTAACATACCATCACCAGCGAAGAATTCATAAGGAATCACTTGGTTTACACCGGCAGTGAAAGGACCAACTCCTTCAGCTTTTTCAAGATAAGCAGCAGGAACATCGATACTTTCTTTAACGTTATTCTGAACAGCTACTTTTACTTGTTTAGGCTTAGTTTCTTCTATTGTTGCAGGTGTTTCAGAATTTGTACGAGTTTCTGCTGCAGGAGTTGCAGCTCTATCTTCAACTTTGTTTTCAATAGGTTTATTTGTAGTACTTTCAGTTGCTTGTGGTGAAGTAGATGAATCATTTGAATTTGTTAATGCTGTATCAACAGCATTTTTAATGAGTTTATTAACATCATCCGATTTTGATTCTTTCTCTTTATCAACTTTATTTTGGGTTGTTTGAGTAACTGGTGTAACATTGCCTTCTTTTGCTAGTACGGAATTTGCTGGAGAGGTAATCATAAAGAATCCACTAGCAACCACGACAGATGCTACACCGACACTTAAACGACGAATTGACCAACGAGTAACTTTCTCTTGCATATTTTTTTTCATAGTAAAACCTCCTAAGTTTTGTATGTATTTACTATAAAAGAGAAACATAAAGTGAATGTAAGTAAAAGTTAAAATAATTCTTAAATATCCGTTATGAAATACTTATATACGAAAAAATTAGTGAAAATAAGGCTGGAATAACTTTATTTAGAGAACAAAATAGGAGTTTTTCTAAAAATAAAAAGGCAAGAATCATCAAGTCTGAATGATTCTTGCCTATAAAATTATTTTTTCACACTAACATTAATAGCGTTTAGTACACGCTCAACAGGGGTACTTTCTTCTAGTAAGTGTTTTTGTTCTTCTTTTGCAATATCAGGATGGTCAGTAATAATGCCTGAAACGGAACTATGAAGATATTTATTAATTTCTTCGGGTTCATTAATTGTCCAAACATAAACTTCATGACCTTGTTGCTGAGCAGCAATGGTTGTTAAGTCATGATAAGAGAAATCTTCCACTACATAAAAGTCTACAGCAGGATTTCCAAATCCGCCAAATTGGAGTGGAATGACATATCCAGTATCCATTTCGGGAGCTTTTCGTTCAATTTCTTCAATAACGTTTAAGTTGATAGACATCACTTTGTAAGTTTTTTCAACACCTAATTCTCTCATTTTTGCAATAAAGAGGTCGGTGTAGTCTGCTCCTTCAAAACCATGAGGTTTTAATTCAACGAGTAATTTGATATTGAGTTCCTTTGCTTTTGTAACAAATTCTTCAAACGAAGGGATATGACTTTCATAATCATTTTGGTAAATTGGAAGTCCAACAATTTCATCATAAGTCATATCCTTAACTTTTTTATTAAGACGGGCTAATCGCTTCAAATTATAATCATGCATGACGATAAATTGATTGTCTTTTGTGAGTAAGATATCCATTTCGACATAATCGGCCCCTTCTTTTGCTGCAGCTTCTAAAGCTTCAAGAGAATTTTCCACCCCATATTCGGTAAATCCTCGGTGAGCGACGATAGCAGCTGAGGAAGAGTTTTCCCAATGATATTTTGTAATAGCTTCACTAGAATAGAAAATCGTTAACCCGATAAAAGCAGCCACTGTAATAATGGTACTTTTAAAGGGGATTTCAGGAATATGATGCTTGATTGTTACATCTACAGCGTCTTCATCATCTGCTAGTTTTACTAAAATAACCACTAGAGAAATTTTCGTATAAATGGCCATAAAGAAAATGACTAGTTTCGATAAGACAAACAGGCTCGTTACGATAAAGACATTATCCATTATAGAAGATAAGTATCCTAAAGTAATCGTGAGAATAAATGTCACTAAAAATCCGATAAGGAATAGGATGGCTTCAACTAATAAAAAGATTCCAATATGTCTCCATAATTTCTTTTTTGTGAGCGCCCAACTTGTTTTTAGATTTTCTAAGAAACAATGGTTTGTCAAAATTTGTAGTGGAATAGCGTAAATGAATCGAAGATGAAAATAAGTCAGCATAATATATACAATGCTAAATCCGATTGCTCCTGTAGTTGTTTTTTGAATTTCTTCTGTAATAAAGTTTGGAATATATAATTGTTCGGTTAAAAATGAAGTCATTCCAAATTTTCCTAATGGTAATAGGGTCAATAAATACAATAAGAAATAGATAAATTGAGGGCTAAAAAATTCCCTCACTTCACCGAAAGCATTTTTTAAACTTGTTCGCCATGAAAAATGTGTATTAGAAATCGTTCCATAAACCATAAAGGTAAGAAGTGAAAATTCAATAAAAACAAATACAATAACGGCGAATAAATACGCAATAAACGCTAAAATAATAATAGGGGAAGAGAAGAATAGCTTCATATTACTAAAATTAAAATTACTTTGTCCCGATAAAAAAATAATGCCTTTAAATAAGGTTGATAAAATTCGAAAACCAACAAATGATACAAAAAATTGTAAGAATGCGGCATTTCGTACATACGTAATTTTGTTGGAAAATAAATTGTTTAATACAAATCGAACGGTTTTCCAAACAGGTAAGGATTGATTTTTCATAAAGCCTCCTTATAGAAAGATTGAGAATATTGTAGCACAAATTATAAGAAAATTCTTGTAGAATTTGCAAAAGAAATCTTTAAGAAAGATACAAGCTTTCTTCATTGTAACAATAGGAAGATTGCCGTATACTTAAAGCGTAATCATGATTTTATAGGAGGGGTTTTATGTTTTTATCAGAGGAATTACTCGCACAAATTCATCAAAGAGCTGCGCAATATGACCTGGAAAATGCGTGGCCAAAGGAAGATTATGAGGCATTAAAAGAAGCGGGGTATTATAAAGCTTTTGTGCCAAAAGAATATGGGGGATATGGCTTATCTCTTCAAGAAATTGCCCAAGAACAAACAAGATTAGCAATGGCAGCACCAGGAACAGCTCTTGGGATTAATATGCACCAAATTATTGTTGGATTAGCAAAGCATATGGTTCGATTCGGAAATAAGAAGGGTGAACAAATTTTACGAGATGCGGCTGATGGGAAGTTGTTAGCATTTGGTATTTCTGAACCAAGTAATGACCGAGTTTTATTTGGATCAATTTCGAAAGCTGAGCCACAAGAAGATGGCGGCTATCGTTTTTATGGGAAGAAAGTTTTTCTATCGATGGGGAAATATTGCGATAAATTAGTTTCATTTGGTTCAGATACTTCTGGAGAATCTCCATTGTCTGTCTTTGCTTATTTAACACCTGATGCAGAAACATTCGAAGTAAAAGATGATTGGAATACATTAGGAATGAAAGCAACTCAATCAAACACTGTCGAATTAAAAGGGATTTATGCTGCAGAAGAGCAAATTTTAACAAAAGTAGCTCCTGGTCCAAGTTTTGATCCAGTTGTGTTTGGGATTTTTGCTTATTTTGAAATTTTATTAGCTGCTACTTACCATGGAATTGGAAAACGTGCGTTAGAAATCGGAATTGAAACGGTAAAAACTCGTCATTCTGTATCAAATGATGCGCCGTATTCTCAAGATAAAAATATTCGTTGGAGAATTGCCGAAGCAGCTATTATTTTAGATGGCATTCAACCACAAATTAATGAATTAAGTCAAACATTGGAATCAAGCGAAGAATATAGCTTTATTTGGTTACCACGTTTATCTTCTATTAAAAATCGTTCGGTTGAAGTATCGAAAAAAGCGGTGGAAGAAATTGTACGTGCTAGTGGAGGAAGTTCTTATTATAATACAACAGAACTTTCACGCTTATATCGTGATGTATTAGCTGGCTTATTCCAACCATCTGATCAAGAATCTCTCCATGATGCATGGGCAAATATTTTATTAGGACCTATTGCGTAGTTAGTTGGTAGGAGGATGAGTTTTGTTTGAATTTCTTCTCTTTCAAGGATTCACTTAGGATAATCCTAGTATTTTCAAGAGGTTTATAGTATAATCGTTCGTGGCGTTTTGAACGCTCGAGGTTCGCAACCATCCCTCGATTCAAAAAACTAGGAGGAAAAGAAATGAAACAAAACAATGTAAAAGTATTGATTATCAATGCGATTGTAGCAGCATTATATGTGGTAATTACAACAGTATTTGCCTTTATGTCTTTTGGGAATATCCAATTCCGTATTTCAGAAATGTTAAACCATTTATTTGTCTTTGATAAAAAGTATGGGTATGGGATTATTGCGGGTGTTATTTTAGCCAATACTATTTTTATGTCTAGCTCTGGTTTAGGAGTGTATGATTTAGTATTTGGTTTAGGACATTCTATTTTATCTTTAGTGATTGGTTCATTCGTGTTCCGATTTGCCAAAGATTTAAAAGGCAAAATGTTATTATTATCCATCGTATTTAGTGTGATGATTTTCTTAGTAGCGATTGAGTTAAAACTTGTATTAGAATTACCATTTTGGTTAAGCTACTTTGAAACTTTTGTTGGTGAAATTGTAGTCATGTTAGTGGGAATTCCAGTCATGTTAGCAGCCGACAAAGCAATTAATTTTACAAAACAAATGAATGCATAATTTATGTTTTAAAAGGTATATTCGAGAAATCGGGTATGCCTTTTATTGTTGTGGAAAAAGTTGCTAGTTTGTTTATTAAAAAAGGCATTTCGTAACCTCATGACTTGTAAAAAAGCATAAAAGCATCTAAACTATAGTAGACTATGAATCAGAAAAGAGGAATTTCAATGGAATTATTAAGTTTAACAGTAGGACGCCTACAAGAGAACGTGTATTTTTTAATTGATGAAAATAAAGAAACATTAATTTTTGACCCAGGTGCACAAGCAGAGGATATTAAAGAATTAATTGAAGAAGAAGGATTGAAGCCAATTGCGATTGTGTTAACACATGCGCATGGAGACCATATTGGAGCAGTAGACGAATTAAGAAAAGCATACAATATTCCAATGTATATGAATGAAATTGAAAAAGAATTTTTAACAAACACAGATTTCAATCGTTCATTATATTCAAACGAAAATATTACGGTAGAGCCTGCTGACGGATACTATCCAGCAGAATTAGGAAAATGGAAAATTGGAAGTTTTGAGCCTGAATTAGCGTTAATTCCAGGACATTCTCCAGGTAGTACAGTCTTTATCTTCAAAGATAATGGGTTTGTTATCGGAGGAGATGTTTTATTTAAAGGTAGCGTAGGACGTAGCGACTTCTCATATGGTAGTCATATGACATTAATGGAAGGAATCGAACATTATTTATTACCATTACCAGGGAATACGGTTGTTTTCCCAGGACATGGAGAACCAACAACGCTACAAGATGAAATTGCAAGTAACCCATTTTTAAATGGAGCAACTAGATAGAACTCAGTAGGAGAATTCAAAATGATTTTTGATACACATACACATTTAAATGTAGAGCAATTCGAAGGAGAAGAAGCAGACGTTATTAAGCGTGCAAAGGAATTAGCCGTTACACGTTTTGCGGTTGTCGGATTTGATACACCAACGATTGAAAAAGCTCTCCAATTAAGTGAAACATTTGAAGAAGTAGTGGCGATTGTAGGATGGCATCCGGTAGAAGCACATGCCTATACACCAGAAATTGAGAAAACATTAATCACTCAATTAACCCATCCAAAAGTAGTGGCAATGGGGGAAATGGGATTAGATTATTACTGGGATGACTCTACACCTGAAGATCAAGAACGAGTATTCCGTCGCCAAATTGCCATTGCCAAAGAAATGAAATTACCGATTGTCATTCATAACCGTGATGCGACAGAAGATTGTTATCGTATTTTAAAAGAAGAAGATATTCGAGATATCGGCGGAATTATGCATAGTTACAATGGCGATGTGGAATATATGAAACGTTTCTTAGATTTAGGAATGCATATTTCTTTTAGTGGAGTTGTGACGTTTAAAAATGCTCCACAAGTTCGTGAGTGTGCGAAAATCGTTCCACTAGATCGTTTTTTAGTAGAAACAGATGCCCCTTATTTGGCCCCTGTTCCGTATCGTGGAAAGAGAAACGAAACAGGATATACTCGCTATGTTGTTGAAACAATTGCTAAGGAAAGAGAAATGGCTTGGGAAGAAATTGCTAAAGCTTCGACAGCAAATGCAATGAAGCTATTTCGATTTGAAGAAAGAGGATTAAAATGAATCCAATTATAGTAGTAGAAGGGCGAGATGACACTCGTCGATTAAAGGAAGTTTTTCCAGAAATTGAAACGATTGAAACGAATGGTTCAGCTATTGATGATGAAACACTTGCATTAATCAAAAAAGCAAGTGAAATTCGAGAAGTCATTGTGTTTACAGATCCAGATTATCCAGGACAAAGAATTCGTTCGATTATTCAAGAAGCGATTCCGACGGTAAGTCATGCTTTTATTGAAAGAGAAGAAGCCGTTCGAAAAACGAATCATAAAAGCCTTGGAGTGGAACATGCTAGCGATGAAAGTATTCAAAAAGCATTGGAGTATGTGTATAAGCCAGTAGCAAACCTTCAAGAAGAGATTGCTCAATCGGTGATTTTAGAACTAGGACTGATTGGCTATCCTCACTCGTTTTATTTAAGAAAAGAAGTGTCTAAAGAATTACGAATTGGACATACAAATGGAAAGCAATTAACAAAACGATTGAAATTATTTGGCATTTCAGAGCAAGAATTACGAAATGCGGTACAAATTGTACAGGAAAGGAGCTAAAAAGATGTTTGAAAAAGATATTGCCACGCCGACTCGAACACGTGAAATTATGGAACGTCATGGCATTAAAGTGAAGAAGAGTTTAGGGCAAAACTTTTTAATTGAACCGAATATTTTAACAAAAATGCTAGATGTGGCAGATGTTAACAAGGAAACAAATGTCATTGAAATTGGGCCAGGAATTGGTGCATTAACGCAACGATTAGCAAGAGCTGCTAAAAAAGTCTTAGCTTTTGAAATTGATGGACGATTAATTCCAGTTTTAGAAGATACTTTATCAGATCATGATAATGTCACTGTGATTCATGAAGATATTTTAAAAGTTGATTTAGAAACAGTCATTCAAGAACACTTCAATGTGGAGGAGAGATTACTAGTCGTTGCAAACTTGCCGTATTATATTACGACACCGATTATTATGAATCTCTTAGAATCTGGTTTACCAATTGATGGATTTGCAATGATGATGCAAAAAGAAGTGGCAGAAAGAATGACTGCTCAACCAAATTCAAAAGCTTATGGCTCATTAACGGTGGCGATTCAATATTGGTGCCATGCCAAAATAGGATTTATTGTTCCTAAAACAGTTTTTAATCCAGCACCAAATGTAGATTCAGCCATTTTAGTATTGGAACGTAGAGAAGAACCTCTAGTAACAGTGAAAGATGAAGTATTCTTCTTTGATTTAGTAAAAAATAGTTTTGTCCAACGTAGAAAAACATTATGGAATAATTTAGTCAAAGCTTATGCACCAGGAAAACTATCTAAGGAACAAATTCAAGAAGCGTTGGAGTCTGTTTCGATTGAACCAAATCGTCGAGCAGAAACACTAACGATTGAAGAATTTGCCGCCTTATCGAATCAATTACAACAATTTGTAGAAGAGTAACAATTGTTCACGGAAAAAGAACGAAGACGTGATACATTTGTGTGTAATTGTTTTTGAAAGGATGGAGAAAAATGGAACAATGGGTTCAACGAAGTAAAGGGATTTTATTAACCTTTGGATTAGCAGTATTAGCTGTTATTTTAGGAGACGTAATGCCGGTTATTGGAAGTGCGGTATTTGCGATTATTTTTGGGATGTTAGTAAGTAATTTTTATACATTACCAAGTGATTTTAAACCAGGAATTAATTATTCCGCTAAAAAATTATTACATTATTCGATTATTGCATTAGGGTTTACAATGTCATTTGCTCAAGTTCAACAAACAGGATTAGAGTCTTTACAAGTAACACTGGTTACGATTGTGGCAGCCTTCTTAACAGCAGCTCTTGTAGGAAAATGGTTAGGCTTGTCTGATCATTTACGAACATTAGTAGGATTTGGAACAGCCATTTGTGGAGGATCTGCAATTGCAGCAGCTTCGCCAATTATTAAAGCAGATGATGAAGAAATTGCTTTATCGATTTCAACGATTTTCTTATTTAATATTATTGCAGTTTTCTTATTCCCGTTTTTAGGGCATGTGTTACAAATGACAGATGCACAATTTGGATTATTTGCAGGAACAGCGATTAATGATACTTCAAGTGTCGTCGCAGCTGGTTATAGTTATAGTAGTGGAGCAGGAGATATTGCTACCATTGTAAAATTAACACGTGCGTTGATGATTTTACCAGCTTGTTTAATTTTGTCACTTATTGAGGCAAGACGTCAAAAGAAATCTGGGGAATCTGTAAATTGGAAGAAAATTTTCCCAATGTTTATTTTATGGTTTTTAGTTGCCTCAGTTGTGACAAGTGTGGGAATTTTCCCTAAAGAATTTATCCCATATGCAAAATTAGCTTCTAAATGGTTAATGGCAATGGCATTAGCAGGAATTGGTTGCCAAGTATCGTTTAAGAGTTTCCGTGAAGCGGGAGCAAAACCGATTGCTACAGGGTTGGCAACTTGGTTTGTGGTAGGAGCGACTAGTTTATTGATTCAATATTTTGTAATGAAGTAATTCCTGATTGAAGGAGAGTTTATGAAGCGCCTATTGAGTTTAGGATTTTGGATAGGTTTGATTTATATTTTGATTTTTTCGAAGGTAAATGCGGTTCAGTCGTTTGTAAATACTTCGATGGTTGGAGTTTATTTGCATGTGGTGATGATTTGCTTGTTGATAATCGGATTTTTCGCCTATCTATTAAGAATCATTCATTTCTTATTTGTACAGTAGTAAAATAAAAAACAAAGAACTTTTTTTAAATAGCAACGGCGCCAGCAGCTTCGCGAAAGCGAATCTCATGGCTAAAATTTGAGCCTAGGGTCTCAAATTTTCCGGCAACTAAAACCGCTACTGCGGTTTTGGTTGCTTCTGCTATTAAGGAAAAGTTCTTTGTTTTTTGTTTATGCATCATTCATTTGTGTGAGGTAGGGGACGTAGAAAAATAAAAGATTTGTTGGACGCCAGCAGCTTCGAAAAGCGAATCTCATGGCTAAAATTTGAGCCTAGGGTCTCAAATTTTCCGGTAACTAAAACCGCTATTGCGGTTTTGGTTACTTGTGCTATCATGACAATTTTTTTGTTTTTCTATTTATTTTTTGAAGGAGGAACGGCGCCAGCAGCTTCGCGAAAGCGAATCTCGTGGTATTATGACAATTTTTCTTTTTCTATTTATTTTTACTTCTGTTTGCGAAGGTTGTCCAGTCTATGTGGCGGGCGTTGCACCAATGAGCGGTGGTGTTTGGGAGAATGATGTCTGTTTGGCGTAATGCTTCTGTGTTTGAAACGCCTAATAGGGTGTAAATATTTTTTAATTGATTCTTCCATGCGTTTACCGTTTTAATGGCTGTTGGTAGGGAATCTTGTGGGCGAATTAAGTGTAAAAATTCTCCAGACATTCCTACAGCGCTTGCTCCTAGAGCAAGACATTTTACGATATCTAATGGTGAATGAATGCCCCCAGAAGCAATGAGTTCACAAGGTAAATCATATCCCTCTACTAAGGATTGAACCGTTGTTTGTCCCCAGTCTTCTAATTCATCAAATAAATGATCTTCTCTTCGAGCATTTTCGATGGCTGCAAAATTTGTGCCTCCACGTCCACTAATATCAATCGTTTGAACTCCGATATTGATTAGTTCTTGCATGGCTTCTCTACTAAATCCAAATCCCACTTCTTTGACAATCACAGGCACATCTATACTAGAGACGATTTCCTCAATATTTTTTAACCAATGATGGAAAGAGCGATCGCCTTCAGGCATTACTAATTCTTGTAAAGTATTCACATGGATTTGAATGCCATTAGCTTCAATGAGGTCAATCGCTTTTTTAGCAGATTCAACGGTATAATGTGCTCCTAAATTCGCCAATACAATTCCGTTAGGATTCTCTTTTCTAATAATGGTGAAGCTTTCTGCAGTAGAAGGGTCTTTCATGGCAATACTCATCGATCCAGTTGCCATCGCAATTCCTGTTTCATGTGCCAATTGTGCTAGGCGTTGATTAATGAGAGTTGTTCGAGGACTTCCACCAGTAATCGCATTAATGAAAAATGGAGTTTCTAAAGTGAATCCTGCCATTTTTGTTTGAATAGAAACTTCATCTACAGCCATTTCAGATAGAGGGTGATGGACAAAACGAGTTTGTCGTAATTCTAAATTCGACTGTGATTGATATTGTTGAGTCGCATGCCCCACATGTTCATCTTTTCTTTTCATTTGTTGTGTATAGGCTTGTGTCATGAGAGCTCCTTTCTAATAGCTCCTTTTGAAGGGGCTATTTCTAAGTTTAGTGGAAGAATACCAGCTTCTTCCCATTGATTCGTAATGGTTTTTCCTTGTTGAGGTTTTGTAATAAAGCAAATTCCACAATCTCCTCCGCCAGCTCCAGAAGTTTTGGCACTTGCGTTTTCTTGAATCGCAATTTGGCAAAGTTTTGTAAGAGATGGAGTTTCGAGGATGATATTCATCTCTTTAGCAAAGTCTAATAAGAGAGTTCGATTATTCGTAATTCCTTGTAGAAATGCTTCTGTATCTTCTTCTGTTAAAGCAGTCGTTATCTGGTTTAAAATAGTTGTGTTTTGTTTTAAAAATTGTTGGTAATACGCATCCTTTTCCGCTTGCGTTCTTGTATGAGTGACAGATGATACGAATGAAGAAGTGTCGGCTTTTTCCTTTGTCCATCCAACAAGCATTTTTAGTGCTGTTGGTAAAGATAATGGCTGAATGACTAAGTCAGTCCATTCTTTGTCGACAACTTCTGAAATGGAATGCTGTTGTAATTGTTCTTGAATCCATGTTGCATCGATTCGTTGATATAAAATGATACCTCCAAAGGCACTAGAAGCAATATCTCCTAAGGAACCATTACTACCAAGCAGAGTGTTGGTAATGGCTGCTAATTTGTAAACGAGTAGAGGTTCAACAGGAATATGATGCCATTGTAAAATAGCGTCAATGGTTGCAACAACGACAGCTCCACTAGAGCCAAGACCGAATTTAATATTCGAGTGAATATCGTCTAATTGGCTTGTCACTTTCAAATGATAGAGATCTTCATTCCAATAGCTTCGTTGTTTCGCATAAGTTTCGGCAACTTCAATCGCAGTAGTCATTAATGTATATGGATGATTTTCTTCGATTATTTGTAAAAATTCTTGTTCCCTTTTCCAATGAAGTGTCAAATCCGGTTGTTGAGTGGAATAAATTGTTCCAACTTCTTCAAGGGAAGGAGTTAAGTCAACGGTTAAATAGCGATTGACCGCTGCAATGAGTGCCGTTTGTCCTGGAGTAACGACCGCATATTCACCAGCGATAAATAGTTTTCCAGGAGCTGTAGCTTGTATATTCATAGTTAAATTCCTTTTTGATTGAAATGTTGAATGCTTTCTTGCCATTCTTCTTCTGTTAAAGTTCTCATTGCTTCTCCAGGAAGAGAGGAAATGAGTTTTTCAGAAGCAAAATATTGTTTGAAATGGTCATGGATTTTGTCTAAATCACTCGCTTTGCAAAGAACTTTTACATTCGGACCAGCATCCATTGTGTAATAAGCAGGAATTCCTAATACTTCACGTAAGTAAACGACTTGTTGCTGAGCAATCAGACTATCTGGTTCAAAATAACAAAATGGAGGTTGACTTGCAAGCATTGTCGCATGCATTTTCATTCCGTTAAATTCGGCAATTTCTCCCATTCGAGTAAAGTTTTTCTCTTGGATAGCTGTTTTAATCTCTTCTAAATCAGTTTTTGCACTTTCTACCCATGCAGGATAGAAAGGAGAAGTGGCAACTGTTTGTTCCATTCCAACTCGGCTGGAGATTTTTTTAGCAGCTCCATTAACAACGACGATGAGCATTCCAATATCCCAAGAAGCATCATCAATAGGAATCGCCATACTATCTTCTGAATTCGTTCCTTGATTCCATTCAACGAAGCCACCAAATAAACTTCTCGTAGAACTTCCACTTCCACGACGAGCATATGTTGATAATTCACTTCTTGATAAATCCCATCCCATTGCTTGGTGCATCGCTCCTGCTAAAGCTGCAAAAGCTGAAGCAGAACTTGCTAAACCAGCTGCAGTAGGAACAAAGTTATAACTCTCAATACGAGCAAATCGTGTTTCCTTTGCAGGAAAACGGAATAAATCTAAAAATTTTGAAATTTTTTGTGTTTCAGCTTCTTGTTGCAAAACATTATTTAAATAAAATTCATCTTTTTCTAAAGTTTCATCTAAAGTAATTTTTGTATCGGTATAAAAAGCCTCTAATGTGAGGGATAAGCTACTATTCATTGGAAGAAATAATGCTTTATCTTTTTTCCCCCAATATTTAATGAGTGCAATATTTGTATGTGCACGTGCAATTCCTGTTGTTTTCATATAAGCTCCTTTTTATTCATTGGAAAATGAATGTGTCCATGTTTGTACAGCTCCTGCTTGTTGTAAAGCTTCAGCAATTTTTTTAGCTTCTTCAAGATTTGCTGCAAGAGCAATCATACAGCCACCTAGTCCGCCACCTGTCATTTTGGCACCAATCGCTCCATTTTCAAGAGCTGTTTGAACAAGGTGGTCTAACGTTTCGTTTGATACTTCTAATTGTTGAAGAAGTGCATGGTTTTGAGTCAGAAGACTTCCTAATGTATGAACGTCTCCTTTTGCTAGACAAGTTTTAGCGGTGTGTACTAATGCTCCAATTTCTTCAATGATTTTTTGAGTAGAAACGGGTTCTTGTTGGATTTTTTCTTGTACAGCTTGAACAGCTTTTAGTGTTTGTCCTGTAATACCCGTATCTGCCACAATTAAAGTACCTTTTAGTTGAATAGACAGAGGTTGTAAAGCTTCTCCTTTTACAAAAAATACGGCTTCTTTTCCACTAGTCGTTGCGGTATCAATACCACTTGGATTTCCATGAGCGATTTTTTCAGAAGCTTGTACAATTTCGAATAATAGTGTATCGCTTAAAGGAACATTGTAATAATCAAACAATCCTCTCACTACCGCTACTGAAACAGCTGCGCTTGATCCCATGCCACGTTCTGCAGGAATCGAAGAAGTAATCGTAATCTCAATAGAAGGTGCTTGTACGAAGGATGCCTCTCCTTTTTCTACCTTCCCATTATTCCAATACGAACGAGTAGTAGGCGTAATTCCTAATTCAGGACGAAGTTTTTCAATTTGATTCAATGCTTCATGGATCGTAAATTTTAAACTTTTTAATACTTCCGGCATTTCATAAGCTAAACCACTATAAAAGTCGCAATGAATGCTTAGTGGATGAGAGCTTGGTTGAATTTTTGCTTGAACTGATACACCGGAAAAAGGAATGGCAATCGCAGGTTGATGATGGACGACTGCATGTTCCCCCATTAAAATGACTTTTCCAGTAGACTGTCCCATACCGGAAGCTGTTGTATATTCCATGATAAAACTCCTTCATAATTTCTCTTATTTATCATACTAAAAACCACTAAAGGTGTAAACGAACAAGCGAGGATTTAAAGGAAATTTAAAGACCCAATCGTTAGTCATCCTAAAAAAACTATGGTAAAATACGCAAGAAAAGCAATTCAATAAAAGGAGAGAATCGTTGTGACAGACACATCGACGTATTATCATATTAGCCGATATGAATGGAAACAATATCAAAATGCGCATCACTTGGCACTAACATTACACGAATTAGAACATTTAACATCATTGAATGATAGAATTTCATTAATTGACGTACAAGAAGTATATGTACCCTTATTAGATTACTTTGATATCTATTATCAAAAACATGGACAAATTCATGAACAAGAACAATATTTCTTAAAACAACCGAAGAAGAAAGTTCCATTTATTATTGGCGTTTCAGGAAGTGTAGCAGTTGGAAAAAGTACCACAGCACGTTTAATGCAAACAATGCTCCAACAAAAATATCCAGAATTAACCGTTGAATTGATGACAACGGATGGATTTTTATGGCCAACAAAGGATTTAGTGGAAAAAGGAATTTTACATCGCAAAGGATTCCCAGAAAGTTATGATATGGAATCATTAGTGAATTTTTTACTAGCTATTAAAACAGGAGAAGAAGCTGTTGAAGCACCTGTTTATTCTCATGAAATTTACGATATTATTCCAAATGAAAAACAAGTCATTTATCCACCTGATATTTTAATTGTGGAAGGAATTAATGTATTACAATTACCACCGAATCGAGAAATTTACGTCAGTGATTTCTTTGACTGGTCGATTTATGTAGATGCAGAAGAAAATCTGATTGAAAAATGGTACTTAGAACGTTTTGAATTATTAATGGAACGAGCAAAAACTCAACCTGATAATTTTTATTACCAGTTTGCGATTGGAGACCGAGAAGAAGCGATTGCTATGGCAAAAGATGTATGGAAAAAAACGAATTTGAAGAATCTAAAAGAATACATCTTACCAACAAAAGGACGTGCAGACTTTATTTTGCATAAAACATATGGACATCATATTGACTATGTCCAAGTGAAAAAATACTAAAAAATGGAAGAAGAACTCGCAGGATAGAAGTCTTTGCGGGTTCTTTTTTGGAATAGAAGGATAATACATGAAAAATGAGGAAACTTAATAAAAATCCGAACGAATTTTATAAGTATTTAAGGTAATTTTCGTGATTTTCTGCTACAATATATATAATAAGACTAAGGAGGCTTTTTATGTCAACAAGAACCACTTCGTTAGAAAAAATTATTGTATTAGATTTTGGAAGTCAGTATAATCAGCTGATTACACGTCGTATTCGTGAGTTTGGAGTATTCAGTGAGTTACTTCATAATGATATTACAGCGGAAGAAATCAAAAAGCATGGAAATGTAAAAGGGATTATTTTCTCTGGAGGACCTCATAGTGTTTACGAATCGGGTGCTTTTACAGTAGATCCTGAAATTTTTGAATTAGGAATTCCGGTATTAGGAATCTGTTATGGAATGCAGTTGACAACTCATTTATTTGGAGGAACTGTTGAATCTTCACCGACAAGAGAATATGGTCCTGCAAAAGTAGAAGTATTTAATACAGATTCAGGAATTTTCCAAGGATTATCAACTTCAGAAGAAGTCTTAATGAGCCATGGTGACAGAATTACAGCTATCCCTGAAGGTTTCACTGTAACAGCTTCGAATGACCACACACCATTTGCAGCATTTGAAAACCCAGAACGAAATATTTATGGAGTACAATTCCATCCAGAAGTACGTCATAGTGTTCATGGAAATGATATGTTGAAAAACTTCGTGTTCAATATTTGTGGCGCAACAGGTGATTGGACGATGGCAAACTTCATCGAGATGGAAATTGAAAGAATCCGTGAAAAAGTTGGCAATAAAAAAGTATTATTAGGTTTATCAGGCGGAGTTGACTCAAGCGTTGTAGGGGTTCTATTACAAAAAGCAATTGGCGACCAATTAACGTGTATTTTTGTAGACCATGGTTTACTTAGAAAAGATGAAGGCGACCAAGTAATGGAAAGCCTCTCTGGAAAATTTGGATTAAATATTATCCGAGTGAATGCTCAAGAACGTTTCTTATCCAAACTAAAAGGTGTTAGTGATCCAGAACAAAAACGTAAAATTATTGGAAATGAATTTGTGTATGTATTCGATGACGAAGCCGCAAAACTAACGGATGTGGATTTCTTAGCACAAGGAACTTTGTATACAGATATTATCGAATCAGGAACAAAAACAGCCCAAACCATTAAGTCTCACCACAATGTAGGAGGACTACCAGAGGATATGCAATTTGAATTAATTGAACCTCTGAATACATTATTCAAAGACGAAGTTCGTGCCTTAGGAACAGCATTAGGCATGCCAGATTCGATCGTATGGCGCCAACCATTCCCAGGACCAGGACTAGGCATTCGAGTACTAGGAGAAGTAACCGAAGAAAAACTAGAAATCGTACGAGAAAGTGATGCCATCTTAAGAGAAGAAATTGCTAAAAATGGACTTGAAAGAGACGTATGGCAATACTTCACAGTCTTACCAGGAATTCGCAGTGTCGGAGTAATGGGAGATGGAAGAACCTATGATTACACAATCGGCATTCGTGCAGTAACAAGTATCGATGGCATGACAAGTGACTTCGCTCGCATCCCATGGGAAGTCTTACAAACCATCAGCGCAAGAATTGTTAACGAAGTCGGACATGTGAACCGAGTGGTGTATGATATTACAAGTAAACCGCCTGCTACGATTGAGTGGGAGTAATGCGGTGTACATTTTGAATTATTAGGAGTTTAACGACGACATAATTCTTAGGTACAGCGTATGCAACAAGAACTTTAATCTTAACGAACAAAGTGAGGGAAAGATTATTAGTTCTAACTGCCCATATGTTAAATTATATAGATTGAAAATTAGTTAAAGCACTTTGGATTGTCTCCAAAGTGTCTCCAAAAAGACCTTATCTACACTAAAATATAAAAATAGATAATCAAGAATAATACGTTCAACACCAAATTTTATCAAAATAGCAACATTTCAATTTCTTGTGATTACTTGTATGATACTTATTATCTGTGTTATAACTAAATGGAATTATAATTTTGAGAGGAAAATAATATGGATTTAATAATTAAAAAAATAATAGACAAGAAAGAAAAAGAAATAATATCAAAAGAGGTCCTTTACGACCTTCCTGAATGGTTTGGTCTACCTGAAAGTACAAAAGAGTATATTGAAGATTCACAAGATAAACCGTTTTTGGCTTGCTATGCAGATAATGAAGTTGCAGGTTTTATCGTATTAAACGCAACAAGTAAGGATACTGCAGATATTTTTGTAATGGGTATAAAGAAAAAATTTCATAGAATGGGAATTGGAACAAAACTAAATACAGAATTCGAAAATATGGCAAAAAATCTTGGATATTCCTACTCACAGGTAAAAACTGTAAAAATGGGACACTACAAAGAATATGATATTACTAATGAATTCTATATCGCAATGGGATATAAAGAATTAGAATGTTTTCCTACCTTATGGGACGAATGGAATCCATGTCAAATATATATTAAATATTTAGGGGAATAATACTTCAATAATATTTTATTTATAAATAAAATATTTTAGTATCTAAAGCTCGATGAGTAAAAATAAAAGTAGTATATTCACAAAGAAACTTGATATAGTTTACTTTTAAAAACTAAATACAAGATAAATACAAATTTATACCCTGCCAATATAAAAAATAAAGTCGGTATTCCCTATGATATCAATTACTCAGGAGAGATTCTTCCCCTATTGAATGGGAGTAATAAATAGATTTTACAGAAAGCCTAGAAACAAAGAGTTTCTGGGCTTTAATTTATAAGATAGCAATAATCTCGTAACCAGTTCACATGTTATAATTAGAAAAATGTTAAAAAGTTTAACTTTAGTCTATTAATTTTAAAAAAGGAGCAGTATAATACGAATATATGAAAGCGATTAACTGCTGAATCACAAAATTAATAGAATAGAGTTTGCTGAAATTATTTGTAGAATTAAAACTATATCAGGGAGGTGGAATCAATGAATACTGGCCCATATGTTTTAGCAGGTATGGTAATTTTGATAGCAATCTTAGTTGCCGGAATTATCTGTTGGATAAAAAAGCAAAATATTAGGTAATTAAAAAGGTTTAAAATTTAAAATAATATAAGAAAATCCAGAAATAGTGAAATGCCCCCAAAAAGTTAGACTTTTGGGGGCGCTTCACATTTTTTATAAATTCATATCCACATAAAATATTTACGGATTTATCCAATCCTTACATTCCGTTCATAAGTAACACTATGTTCCTTACAAAACTCTTCGAATTTTCTAGAGTCAAAATATTGCCCAAATTCTTTTTTTAATTGTTTTTTAGTATCACGATTTAATGGGATATTAAGATGATGCAAGAGGTTGTTAAAATTCTCCGCATCTAATAAGTAAGTGACTTCATAATCGTCCCCATCAAAAATATCGACATCATAATCTTCATATCCGATGACTGCTGACCCATCTGGATTAAGTGTGAATAAAAATGCGCTGTCTGTCATAAAACTTCCTTCTTTCTATTTATTTAAGAGTAAGTTTTCCACCCTTTTCACCGATAACCGTTCCACTAGTACCTGTTCCAAGATATACTTTATCATTCTTAGAAGTTGTGCCAAATAATTTTAAATCAGGATATTTTTTCTCGGAATAGGAAGTGGTGTTAGGGAATACATGAATATCTATGATGCCAGCTCCCATAGGGAAACTAGGATTATCTCCTGCATAACTAACAAAATATGTAACATTTCCTTTAGTATTTTCGTTTTTTCGTACGTTCCATTTGTCAATCCATTTTTCAGGGAAATCAATCGTAAAATACTCATTTTCGTAATGAACTTTTGCACGTTTTTTTTGTTCTTCTGTTATTGTTTGAATACGTGAATTCATTTTTTCGATAGTTTCATGAATTTTTGTAATTGTTTCTTCTATTGTTGAATCATTTGATAGAATTTCTTTTTCTTGAGTGATTGTGCTTAGAAGTGTTTCTAAGTTTGATTTTTTTGTTTGTAAGTTTTCTAAATCATTTTCTTTGTCAAGTTCAATAATAGTATTATCTCTTAAAACAATTTGATTATTATTAGTAAAATATTGTTTCATCTCTGAAAGAGTATGGGAATATGTTTCAGTAAGCTTACCATTTGTGCCTTTATCCCGTTGATAAGTTTGATATTCTTCTGTAAGTGATTTGAGACGTTTAAATTTTTCTTCTCGTGTTTCTGCTTTAGAAAAATCTTGAAATTGTTGTTCAATAGCAATGATTTTTTTGTTGTTAATGTTGTATTGTATGATTGGAATAAACCATAGAAAACTGAATATTAAAACAGAAATGCTGCTTGAGACTATAATAACTTTTTTTTATTCATCAATCATTCCTCCCTTATAAGCAGATTATATCAATTTTGAAATAACGTAAGCAATAAAAGTTATGCGATAGAAAGTAATAAACTAGACTTTTCCAAATAGTGGCAATGGTGATAAAAGCTGGGAAACAGCTTTTATCACAGGGGAAAATCGAGACCGAGGCTCAATTTTTAGATATGAGACCCGTAGGGGCTGCTATCGTCCCTTGCCACAATTTCAAAGAAAAGTCTAGTTTATTACGAAGTTTAGGGATGCCTATTTCTGATTTAATCAACCTATGCTATAATCAAGCAAAAAGTATTGGAATAAATTAGGAGACAGAATGTT
>CAUQAL010000001.1:0-69887 GCA_963515985.1 uncultured Granulicatella sp. | reverse complement strand
ATTTTTGTAGAAATACAGACGCTTCCCGCGTTATCGGAATGAATGAGGATGAAATGCTGTTTCATTGTAAGCAAGGTGGTACCGCGTGGTAGACGCCCTTGTAACAATGGGGCAGTTTTTATTTTTTTATAATAAACGAAAAGGATGGTAAAGATGAAAAAATTATCTAGTAGCGAAATTCGTCAAATGTATCTTGATTTCTTCCAAGAGAAAGGACATAAGGTACATCCAAGTGCAAGTTTAATTCCTGTTAATGATCCAACATTATTATGGATCAACTCAGGAGTAGCTACGTTAAAAAAATATTTTGATGGAACAGAAACTCCAGAAGTTCCAAGAATTACAAATGCTCAAAAGAGTATTCGTACTAATGATATTGAAAATGTAGGTCACACTGCAAGACACCATACATTATTTGAAATGATGGGGAACTTTTCTATCGGTGATTACTTCAAAGAAGAAGTGATTCCATGGGCTTGGGAATTTTTAACTAGTGAAAAATGGTTAGCATTAGACCCAAATCGTTTATATGTAACATATTATCCAAAAGATCCTGAAACAAAACAATTATGGATGGAAAAAGTGGGATTACCAGAAGACCATATTATTCCAGTAGAAGATAACTTCTGGGATATCGGTGCTGGACCATGTGGACCAGATACTGAGATTTTCTATGACCGTGGTGAAAAATATCAAACATTAGCTGAAGATGATCCTGAAAACTATCCAGGAGGAGAAAATGAACGTTACTTAGAAATTTGGAACTTAGTATTCTCTCAATTTAACCATATGCCAGATGGAACATATCCTCCATTACCTCATAAAAACGTCGATACAGGGATGGGATTAGAGCGTGTAGTTTCTGTTATTCAAGATACTCCAACAAACTTTGAAACAGATTTATTCATGCCAATTATTCAACAATTAGAACAATTAAGTGCTGGTAAAAAATATAATGCTTCAAAAGATTTAGATGTTTCATTTAAAGTTATTGCTGACCATATTCGTGCAGTAAGTTTTGCGATTGGTGACGGAGCATTACCTTCAAATGAAGGACGTGGATATATTATCCGTCGTTTAATTCGTCGTTCAGTAATGCATGGTCAACGTTTAGGAATTCAAGGTTCATTCTTAACGAAATTAGTTCCAACGGTTGCAAGCATTATGCATAGTTATTATCCAGAAGTGACTGAAAATCTTGAATTTATTCAAAAAGTAATTGCAAATGAAGAAAATCGTTTCCAAGAAACCATTCATGATGGACTTGCAATTTTAGAAACAGTATTTGCTGAAATGAAAGAGCAAAATCAAACAGTTTTATCAGGGGAAAATGCCTTTAAACTATATGATACTTATGGATTCCCTTATGAATTAACATTAGAATATGCTAGTGATAATGGTTATGAAGTGGATGAAGAAGGATTCCAAGCTGAAATGAAAGCACAAAAAGAACGTGCTCGTGCAGCTCGTAATACAGAAACTTCTATGAATGTTCAATCAGCTGTTTTACGTGATATTACAGTAGAAAGTACATTTGTGGGATATGACCGTACTACTGATAATGGAGTATTAAAAGCTATTGTATTTGAAGATGAATTAGTAGAATCAGCTTCAGAAGATACAAGAGTACAAGTTGTCTTCGATCAAACTCCGTTCTATGCAGAAATGGGTGGTCAATTATCTGATCATGGTGTAATTAAAAATGAATCAGGTCAAGTTGTTGCAACTGTCGTTCAAGTGAAGAAAGCTCCAAATGGTCAACCATTACATACAATTGATGTCGTTGCTCCAATGCAATTAAACTCAACTTATGTATTAGAAGTAGATCAACAAGAACGTGCTAAATTAATTAAAAACCACACAGCAACTCACTTATTACACCAAGCATTAAAAGAAGTATTAGGAACACATGCAAACCAAGCAGGTTCATTAGTAGCTCCAGGATACTTACGTTTTGACTTTAGCCACTTTGGACAAGTAACAGCTGAAGAACTAGCTGAAATGGAACGTATTGTAAATGAAAAAATTTGGGCAGCTTTAGATGTAGTGACTATTGAAACTACATTAGAAGAAGCTAAAAAATTAGGTGCAATGGCTTTATTCGGTGAAAAATATGGTAATAAAGTACGTATGGTAAACATTGCAAACTGGTCGATTGAATTATGTGGTGGGGTTCACGTTTCAAATACTCAAGAAATCGGCCTATTCAAAATTATTTCTGAATCTGGTATTGGTGCAGGAGTTCGCCGTATTGAAGCTGTAACTAGTCAAGAAGCATTTGAATTATTAGCAAAACATGAATTGTTATTAAAACAAATTGCAAGTGATGTTAAAGCGGTACAATTAGATAGTACTCCAGAACGAGTTTCTCACTTACAACAGGAATTAAAAGAAGCTCAACATGAAATTTCAGCGTTAAAAGCTAAATTAATGAAATCTGAAGTAGCAGACTTATTTGAATCTGTATCTACAGCAGGAAATTATTCATTTATTACAGTTCATTTACCAAATAAAGATATGAATGAATTACGTCAATTAGCAGATACTTGGAGACAAAAAGCAGCAAGTGATGTATTTGTAGTTGCTACAAATGAAGGTGAAAAAGCGAATTTATTAGCTGCAGTTTCTAAAGATGCAAATGAAAAAGGAATTAAAGCAGGAGATATTATCAAAGCCATTGCTTCACATATCCAAGGTGGCGGTGGTGGCCGTCCAGATATGGCTCAAGCCGGTGGTAAAAATCCAGCAGGAATTCCAGCTGCGTTAAAAGCAGTAGAAGAATTCTTGACTCAAGCTTAATGATTTAATTGAAATGGAGTAGGATGTAATCCATTCTACTTCATTTTTTTAAGGAAAGTTTAATCTCTATCGAATTGATTGTAGTTTTATGAAAAATCTAGTAGAATGAAGATACAAAGAAATGAGGTGTTAATATGAGTTTAATGGATGAAACGGTTCTATTTAACTTTCATGATAAAGATGAAAAAACAGTACAAGAGACACTAACAATTGTTTATGATGCATTAAACGAAAAAGGTTATAGTGCAGTGAATCAAATTGTTGGGTACTTATTATCTGGCGATCCAGCTTATATTCCTCGACATCGTGATGCTAGAAATCTAGTAAGACGTCACGAGCGTGATGAAATTATCGAAGAATTAATCCGCCATTATATTCGTTCGACAGGTAGAGATTGTTAATGAGAGTAATGGGATTAGATGTCGGCAGTAAAACGGTTGGAGTTGCGATTAGTGACCCATTAGGTTGGACTGCTCAAGGTGTTGAAACGATTGCGATTAATGAAGCTGCAAGTGAATTTGGCTTTAACCGTGTGGTGGAATTGGTTAAAGAATACGAAGTTGAGAAGATTGTTATCGGTATGCCGAAAAACATGAACAATACAGCTGGACCAAGAGCTGAAGCTTCACAAAAATATGGTAGAAGTTTAGAAAAACGATTAGAAATTCCAATCGTTTTTCACGATGAACGGTTAACAACAATGCAAGCAGAAAGAATGCTTGTTGAGGAGGCAAATGTTTCTCGTAAAAAGAGAAAAGAAGTCATTGATAAGTTAGCAGCAGTCATCATTTTACAAAATTATTTAGATTTAAATATTAAATAGAAAAGAGGAAACGTAATGACAGAACATACACATGAACATGATGGACATGAACATATTACAATTATTGATGAGGAAGGAAATGAAGTCTTACACGAGGTTTTATTTACTTTCGATTCAGAAGATTTTGGTAAATCATATGTTTTAGTATACCCAGCAGGAATTCCAGAAGGAGAAGAAGTTGAACTTCAAGCATTTTCATATGTTGAAGCTGAAGATGGTACTGAAGGAGACTTACTTCCTATTGAAACTGATGAAGAATGGGATATGATTGAGGAAGTTTTAAATACTTTCTTAGATGAAGAAGAAGAATAATGATAATGTGAGAAGACGCCTAATAGGATGCTATTTGGTGTCTTCTTTTCTTATATAGGGTGAAATTGGACTTGACTGAAGTAGCCTAGGACGGCAGCAGCCCTTCGGTCTCATGCCTAAATTTCGAGCCTAAGGTCTCGAAATTTCCTGTACTAGAAGCCGGTATGGCTTCTAGTACTAATGCTACAGCGTCAAGTCCATTTAGCTGGACGTGTGTATATGAGAGGACGTTTAAATGATTGGACTTGACTAGGGTAGAGCCCTCTGGTTTCATATCTAAATTTCGTCTGTTGATGTCTTATTGTTAGAATTTGTAACATAATTGTATAACTCCTAGTCTTCAAATGTTATAGGAATTCATGTATAATGACAACGAAGTTAAAAGGAGGCGGATTATGTCAAAAAGAGATCGTTTTAGTAAGGGATTTCTTCATGAAAATGATGAATTAAGAGCGATTCGAAAGAAAGAATCGAAAGTTACTCGTAATATTGTTAGATTTTTTGTAATTTTATTAACAATTATTGTACTTGGTGGTGGAGCTTATGGGTATTATTATGTGTCTAGCTCATTAAAACCTGTCGATACGAAACAAACTCAAACCATTGAAGTGGAAATTCCAACAGGCTCTTCTGTGAAGCAAATTGCTAAAATATTAGAAGAAAATAAACTCATTCGCAATGCAAAAATTTTTAATTTTTATATTAAATTTAAAAATGTAGCAGGTTTCAAAGCAGGATTTTACCAATTATCTCCATCAATGACATTGGATCAAATTCTAGGGCAATTAGCGGATGGTGGTACAGATAAATCTGCTAATGTAGCTAAAGTAGTCGTGCGTGAAGGTGAAACTTTAACTGGAATTGCTGAAGAAATTGAAAAATCAACGAAATATTCTAAAGATGATTTTATGAATAAAGTCCAAGATCAAGCTTTTATTGATCAGTTAATACAAAAATTCCCTCGATTATTTAAAGATGCTCAAAAAGCGAAAAATGTTCGTTATTTCTTAGAAGGTTATTTATATCCTGCTACTTATGATGCAGATGAAACAAAAACTTTACAAATGATTATTGAAGAAATGGTTGCTAAAACAGATAGTATTTTATCTAAATATTATGCGAAAATCTCTCAAGGTGATTATAACGTTCATGAAATTTTAACAATGGCTTCTTTACTTGAAAAAGAAGGGTATAAATTAGAAGATCGTCAAAAAATTGCCAGTGTTTTCTATAATCGTTTACAAAAAAATATGATGTTACAAACAGATATTTCGGTTCTTTATGCACTAGGGGAACATAAAGAAGTTGTTACATTAAAAGATTTAGAAGTAAATTCTCCATATAATTTATATAGAAATAGAGGGATGGGTCCTGGACCGTTTAATAGTCCAAGTGAAGAAGCGATTTTAGCAGCAATTGATCCAGCTCAAACAGATTATGAGTACTTCGTAGCAGATATTCAAACAAAAGAAATTTATTTTGCAAAAACATATGAAGAACACTTAGCATTAAAAGCTAAATACGTTGATAAGGAGTAATTTATGAAAAAGAAGCCGATTGTTATTGGAGTGACTGGTGGTTCAGGTAGTGGTAAAACTACCGTTAGTAGAAAAATTTTGAATCATTTTCCAGAATTAAGTATTGTTAAAATTGACCAAGATTTCTATTATAAAGACCAAAGTGAAATGCCTTTTGAAGAACGTTTAAAAACAAACTATGACCATCCATTTGCATTCGATACGGATTTATTAATTGAACATATGAATAAATTAATTAATTTTAAATCGATTGATGAACCAGTTTATGATTATGAAAATCATACGAGAAGTGATCGTACCATTCATCAAGAACCAAAAGATGTTATTCTAATTGAAGGAATTTTAATTTTAGAAGATGAACGTTTACGTAATTTAATGGATATTAAAGTGTATGTTGATACGGATGATGATATTCGTATTATTCGACGTATTAAACGAGATATGGTTGAACGTGGTAGAACACTTGATTCGATTATTCATCAATATATTACAGTTGTAAAACCAATGTATCATCAATTTATTGAACCAACAAAGAAATTTGCGGATATTATTATCCCTGAAGGTGGCTCAAATGCAGTAGCAATCGACTTAATGACAACAAAAATTGCTTCCATTTTAAGTAATTTAGCATAAAATTCTTAGAATATTATAAATAATGCTTGCATTCTTCTTCATAAAATGGTATGTTTTTACCACTGTCAAAGCATTAAAATGGAAAAGAGGGAGAAGCCAAATGACTGAGAAATTATATCCAATGACACTTGAAGGTAAAGCAAAATTAGAAGCTGAATTGGAAGAACTAAAAGTAGTTAAACGTAAAGAAATCGTTGAGCGTATTAAAATTGCTCGTAGTTATGGTGACTTATCTGAAAATTCAGAGTACGAATCAGCTAAAGATGAACAAGCCTTTGTTGAAGGAAGAATTACAACTCTTGAAAAAATGATTCGTTTTGCTGAAATTATCGATGATAATAATGTCGAAAAAGATGTCGTTTCATTAGGACGTAAAATTACTTTTATTGAATTACCAAATGGTGAAGAAGAATCTTATACAATCGTAGGAAGTGCAGAAGCAAATCCTATCGAAGGAAAAATTTCAAATGATTCTCCAATTGCAAAAGGAATTCTTGGTAAGAAATTAAATGACGAAGTTGTCATCCAGACTCCTGGTGGAGATATGAAAGTTAAAATTACAAAAATTGAATCTGTATAAGAAATCTTTGTGAACTGTAAGAGAATAAACTCTTACAGTTTTTTGTTTGAGTAAAATGTGAACTGTTTATCGAAATATGTTATAATTAATTTAGAATATTAGAGAAAAGGTGAGAGATACTTGAGAAATTTTTCAAAATTTTTGGGAATTATATTTTTATTTTGTTTCATGGGAATGATGAAACAAATTGCTGCAGAAACAGTAGATATTGTTGAATTAACAAAAGGTGCTGGTTATGAAGTGAATCCAGAAGATAAACCAAAAGCATCTATTGTAGTAGATGCGTATACCGGTAGAATTTTATGGCAAGATCATATTGATGAACAGCGTGATCCTGCTAGTATCAGTAAAGTAATGACAGTATATTTAGTGATGGAAACTATCGAGAAAGGAGATTTATCTCTCACTCAGAAAGTGACTGCAACAAAAGAGGATCAAGCTATTTCAAATATTTATGCGATTAGTAATAATAAAATTGTAGAAGGGGTAGAATACCCAATTGAAGAATTAATTAAAATGACACTTGTTCCTTCTTCAAATGCTGCAACACTCATGTTAGCTAATGCGATTACGAATGATTCTGCAAAATTTATTGAAAAAATGAATGCAAAAGCAAAAGAATTAGGCATGAACCACACACAGTTTAATAATGCTTCAGGTGCTGTAGCAGAGTTATTCCAAGGCTATTATCAACCAGAAGGATATGATGCTTCAAAGCCAAATCAAACAACTGCTCGAGATTTAGCGATATTAGCGATGGATTTAATGAATCGATATCCACAGGTTTTACACTATACCAATTCAGCTGTTGTTAAAACGATGGAAGGGACTCCATATGAAGAAAAATTTGATACTTATAATTATTCAGTTCCAGGTGCTAAATATGGATTGGAAGGAGTAAATGGACTAAAGACAGGATCAAGTGGTTATGGTGCTTTTAACTATATTGCTACTTATGAAAAAGATAAGATGAAACTAGTGGAAGTGGTTCTTGGAGTTGGGAATTGGTCAAACCAAGATGGAGAATTTATTCGCCATACATTTGGAAATGCGATTTTAAAATATGTATTAGAACATTTTTCCTATCAAACAATTTTACCAGCAGGAGAACATGATTTTGATGGCCATAAAATTACAACGAATCAATCTCTTGAGATGATTATTGAAAAGGGTAAAACGCCAGAATGGAAAGTAGAAAATAAAAAAATAAATCTTACTTTAAAAGGGGAGTTCCTAAAAGAAAATCAAACATTTCCGAGTGTAGAGGTTGTAGCAGAAAGTGGTTTTGCTGATTTACCAAAAGAACCTGAGAAAAGACAGCAAACGCTTCAAGTGTATATTATTCAAAACGCTTTTGCTTTTGCGGTAATTATTGGTGGATCACTGTTATTGTTATTAGTTTTAATCGGAGAACATCGAGCTAAAAAGAGAAGAAAAGAAAAAAGTATAAATCGGAAAAAAACAGATTGAAATATGATAAAAATATATCTGTACTACTAGACATTGAAGCTGTTTTATGACAGAATACATTCGAGGGGTGCTATAGCTCAGTAGGATAGAGCAAACGTTTCCTAAACGTTAGGTCGGGGGTTCAAATCCCTCTAGCACCGTTTTTATACGTTTTTACGAGTGTGAAAACATTGATTTAAAAGCTTTTTGGTTTTACGAAAATAAGCTTGTTTCTAATTCACGGAACAAATACGTAAAATATAGGGGAGGGGGATAAATTTAAAAAAGGATTATTTTAATGGACTGATAAGACAGACTGAATATGGAATGATGAAGTGACAGTTTAACCTTCACAAATCTAATGGTATAGGTGATAGCAATGTATGCAATGAATCGTCAATTAAAATCATTGAATTTGTTTATAGATATGTTAGAAAAAGGGCATCGAATTGAATTTGAAATTGGTGAACAAAAATATTTAAGTTATCGAAATGAAAATTCATTTCTGTTAAATAATATTAAGAAGAAAAAAGAATTTATTTTTGAATCCATTATTGAATTAATTGAATCAGAAGTAATCGGTGTACCAATTTGCAAATGCTGGAAAAGAATTAAAGTGATTTCCATGTATTAATTGCCATATATATTAAAAGTAAGTTTATAGATGACTTTTCAAAATAGCGAGGATCAGTAAGCTATTTTGAAAAGTTTTTTTATATGAATTTTTAACAATTCTTAAAAAAATACTATTGCTATTTAAAAATAGTAGGTGTAAACTGATTTTAGTTCATAAAAATATAAAGAGGTGATTACATGAACGTTCAAGAATTGGATATTCTGAACGCAATTCGAATGAATCCGATGATGAATCAACGAGAAATCGCAAATCAATCAGGATATTCGTTAGGATTAGTCAATCGTGTAGTAAAAGAATTACAAGATAACAAATGGATAACAGCAAATGGAGAACTAAGTGAAATGGCTGTTAACTTTATTATGGAGAATCGACCAAAGAAAGCAATTATTTTAGCAGCAGGATTTGGAATGCGAATGGTTCCAATTAATACGGAAATTCCAAAAGGATTATTAGAAGTTAAAGGAGAAGTATTAATTGAGAGAATGATTCGTCATCTTCATGAAGTTGGGATTACAGATATCCAAGTAGTAGTTGGCTTTATGAAGGAAAGATATGAATATTTAATCGATGAATTTAATGTTCGATTAGTGGTTAATTCTGAATATCAAGTGAAAAATAATTTACATTCATTAAGTAAGATAAAAACTTCATTAGATCAAACGTATATTATTCCATGCGATATTTGGTCAGAAGAAAATCCATTTAGTGATTTTGAACCGTATTCGTGGTATATGGTTACAGATGAATCTTCATTGGATAGTACAGTTCGTGTGAATCGTAAAAGAGAATTAGTCATGGTAGATGAAGAAAATGAAGGAAATCAAATGATTGGTCTTTGTTATTTAGCTGGAAATGAGGCAAAAACTGTTCAAGAAAGATTACAAGAATTTTCCAAAAAGCCTTCCTATGACCATGAGTTTTGGGAATGTACTTTACAAGATAAAAATAAATGGATCATTCCTTCTAAAGTGGTAAATTCAAAACAATTCATTGAGATTAACACATATGAACAACTGCGAGAAATAGATGGAAATTCTGCTAACTTACAAACAGATGCAATTTCAATTATTCAAGATTGTTTTAATGTTGAAGTTGATGAAATTAAAAATATTACTGTTTTGAAAAAAGGAATGACGAATCGATCGTTTTTATTCGAATGTCAAAATCAAAAATATATTATGAGAATTCCTGGTGAAGGAACGGATCATTTAATTAATCGAAAAGAAGAAGCAGATGTTTATCAAGCATTAGAGAATCGACAAATTTGTGATGATGTTTTATATATGAACCCGGATAATGGATATAAAATTACAGCTTATTTAGAAGATGCAACAAATTGTGATGCAGAAAATTGGAATGAAGTAGAAGCTTGTATGACGAAACTTCGAGAATTTCATGAATTAAATTTAAAAGTAGACCATCATTTTGATATTTTTGGGCAAATTGATTTTTATGAAAGTTTATGGAACGGAGAAAAATCTTATTTTAAAGATTATGAAAAAACAAAAGCAGCTATTTTTGAATTAAAGAAATGGATTGATACATTAGAGAAGAAAGAGACTCTTGTTCATATCGATGCAGTTCCAGATAACTTCTTATTTACAAAAGATGGTATTCGAATTATTGACTGGGAATATGCGGGAATGCAAGATCCCCATGTTGATATTGCGATGTTTAGTATTTATTCTCTATATTCAAAAGAACAAGTGGATCAATTGATTGATTTATACTTTAAAGGAGAAGTTTCTCCAATTATTCGTACGAAAATTTATGCGTATATTGCAAGTGCTGGATTATTATGGAGTAATTGGTGCGAATATAAGCGAAGTTTAGGAATTGATTTTGGAGAATATTCATTATGTCAGTACCGTTATGCAAAAGAATATTCTAAATTAGTACTATCTTTATTAAAGGAACTGTGAAAAGAGGGAAAAGATGACACATACAATTAAAAGAGCCATTTTAATGGCTGCAGGTCAAGGAACAAGAATGAGACCTATTACAAATCATACTCCAAAACCGCTTGTAAAGGTCAATGGAGTACGTATGATTGACACTGTGATTCAAGCGTTACATAAAAATGGTATTCATGAAATTTATGTAGTAGTTGGATATTTAAAAGAACAATTTTATCCATTAGAACAAGAATATCCAGGATTAAAAATTATTGAAAATCCGTATTATAACACATGTAATAATATTTCGTCTCTGTATGTAGCAAGAGAATATTTAGAAGATGTCATTATTTTAGATAGCGATCAATTAATTTATAATCCGGAAATTCTTCATGCTGACTTTACTCACTCAGGTTATAACTGTGTGTGGACTGAAGGACATACCGATGAATGGTTAATGACAGTCAATGAACAAGAAAAAGTTATTCAATGTTCACGAACTGGTGGAGAAAAAGGCTGGCAATTATATAGTATTTCTCGTTGGAATAAAGAAGATGGACAGCGTTTAGCACGTCATTTAGAACAAGAATTTGATGTGAAACAAAATCGTCAAATTTATTGGGATGATGTAGCAATGTTTTGTCATGCAGATGAATATGAATTAGGAATTTATCCAATGGAAAAAACAGATATTGTGGAAATCGATAATTTAGAAGAATTATTAGAATTAGATCCAAGTTATCAAAGTATCTTGGATGAAGGTGAGGAAGTTTAACATGCAAAAGAGATTACATCAAGAAATTGACTGGGTATCTACTATAGTACCTTTGTTAGGAGTTTTGTTACTAGGAGTACTATTTTTAGTCATTCCTGAACAATCATCATTAATTCTAGGCGGGATTCGTACTTGGCTAGGAGACCAATTTAGTATTTATTATGCACTTTTAGGTGTGGGAATTTTTAGTTGTAGTATGTATGTAGCCTTTTCAAAATATGGTTCTATTGTATTAGGAAAAGGAGAAAAGCCTGAATATACTTCTTTCCAATGGGGAGTGATGATTTTTACTTCTACAATGGCTGCGGATATTTTGTTCTATTCTTTATGTGAGTGGGCACTATATGCAAATGAAGATTATGTGGCTCAATTAGGTGGCATTCAAAGATGGGCTCCTACGTTTCCATTATTTCACTGGGGACCAATTGCTTGGGGATTTTATATTATGTTAGCTGTTGCATTTGGTTTCATGTTACATGTGCGTAAAGTGGAAAAACAAAAATTCTCTGAAGCATGTCGTCCTATTTTAAAAGATAAAGTAGATGGATGGATGGGGAAAGTCATTGATTTAATTGCTATTTTTGCCTTAATTGCTGGAACTGCAACAACGTTTTCATTAGCAACTCCTTTATTATCAGCAGCAATGGGTCATGTTTTTGGATTTGAAAACTCAACTGGTGCAACAATTGTTATTTTATTATTAATTGCTTTAGTTTACACTTCGACAGTGTTATTAGGAATGGAAGCTGTTTCTAAATTAGCAACTTACTGTTCATATTTATTCTTTGCTCTATTAGCTTATTTCTTATTTGCTGGTGGAGAAACAGTATATATTTTAGAAACTGGGTTTAGCTCTATTGGGAATTTAGCGCAAAACTTTATTGGGTTATCAACTTGGTTAGATCCATTGCGTGAAACATCGTTTCCTCAAAAATGGACAATTTATTACTGGGCTTATTGGATGGTTTGGTGTGTAGCAACTCCATTCTTTATTGGTAGCATTAGTAAAGGACGTACGATTAAGCAAACTATTTTAGGGGCTTATTCTTGGGGAATTGCTGGAACATTTACTTCATTTATTATTTTAGGAAACTATGGTTTAGCACAACAATTAAAACATGGTTTAGATATTTCTAGTGGATTAGTAACAGATAATCCAGATTATGCAGGAATTATTTTGAAAATTTTTGATACAATGCCTTTAAGTCAATTAGGGTTAATTTTATTAGCTGTGACAATGGTTGCCTTTTATGCGACAACATTTGATGCGTTAACTTTAGTGATTTCTGCTTATTCTTATAAGACATTAGAAGATACGCATGATTCTGATAAACGTGTTCGTATGTTCTGGGCAGTAGTGTTTATTATTTTACCGATTGCATTAATTTTCTCAGAAAATTCAATGTATAATTTACAATCTGTTGCGATTATTGCAGCATTCCCAATTGGATTAATTATTATTTTGATTGTGGCAAGTTTCTTAAAAGATTTGAAAGCTTACGAAAAAGAGATGTAATATTTTAGACTTCCTAAGGGAATAGTAGTATTAGGACGTCAACCTGTAATATAAGCCGAAAATTCGGCTTATATTACCCATACTACTATTAGGAAGTCTATTCTGTTGCATACATTTTAAATATTAGACGTTAAAAAACGAGACAGCTGTCTCGTTTTTTTGTTTTCGCTTTTATGATTTCTGTGTTAGAATAGGAATGCTAAATAAGTAAAGGAGGGAAAGCGATGACAAATGATTTATCCACTATTATTCAAGCTATTGTGACGGATGAAAATGATAAAGCGTACTTTGTTCAAAAACAAGGTGAAACGTATCGTGTTTCAAAAAATCCCGATGTAATATTAGCCATCGGAGATGTCGTAACAGGCTTTGTATATGAAAATAGTGATCGTAAGAAAATCATGACCCTTGATATTCCAGAAGTAACCAATGAAACTTATGGATGGGCAACAGTTACTCAAGTGAGAAAAGATTTAGGCGTATTCGTATCGATTGGACTACCGGATAAAGATATGGTTGTTTCATTAGATGAATTACCAAACTTAAAAGAATTATGGCCGAAGAAAAATAATCGATTATATGTAACTTTAATTAAAGATAAGAAAAATCGTACTTGGGCAACTATGGGAGATGGAACAGAGTTAAAAGCAAAATCCATTAGAGCCAATCATACATTAAAAAATAAAGATGTATCTGCTACTGTAACCAATGTAAAATTAGTAGGAACATTTTTAATAACAGAAGAAGGGTATCGATGCTTCTTACATCCAAGTGAACGATTATATGAACCAACACTTGGTGAATTAGTCAATGTACGAGTGATTGGTGTTCGTCCAGATGGTGTATTAAATGTATCCATGAGACCAAGAGCATTTGAAGCAATTGGGGATGATGCAGAAATGATTTTAACAATGTTAAGAAATCGTCCAACGCATACATTACCGTATTGGGATAAAACAGATCCGACGATTATTAAAGAAATTTTTGGAATTAGTAAGGGACAATTCAAACGTGCAATTGGTTCCTTATTAAAAGCAAAAAAAATTACACAATCAGAAGGATTTATTCAATTAGTAGAAGAAAAATAAGGATTGAAATGGAGGGATAGGACTGTGTTAACAATGGAAGGCATCAAAAAGAAATTGCAGGAAGAGGGATTTAAGTTAACTCCTCAAAGACAAGCAACAGTTGCAATTTTATTAGAAAAAGAAGATGACCATCTGAGTGCTGAAGCTATATATATGCTTGTTAAGCGGAAATATCCTGATATTGGATTAGCAACAGTCTATCGAACTTTAGAAATATTAACAGATTTAAATATTACTTATCGAGTTGTGTTCGATGATGGATTAGCTCGTTATGATTTAAAACGAGATGAATCCAATCGTTTCCACCATCACTTACTATGTAATAAATGTGGGAATATTGAAGAAATTCATGAAAATTTATTAGGTGAAGTAGAAAAAGTAGTTGAAGAAAGATTTCATTTCAAAGTGGAAGATCATCGTTTAACTTTCCATGGCATTTGTCAAAAATGTAGAGAAGGTGAAACTCATGCAACGTAATTTGGATTATTTTGTGGATTCATTGGCAATTCAAGGATTATCTCAAAATACAGTAATGAGTTATCAAAGAGATTTAATGAAATTTTACCAATTTTTGAAAGAACAGCAGATTCGAGATTGGAAAGAAGTCGATTATTCTCTAATTGTATTATTTTTACAAGACTTAAAACAGGATGGTTATGCGACAAGTTCTACCAGTAGAATGATTAGTTGCCTAAAAAAATTCTTTAAATTTTTACAACAGGAACAATTAGTGGAAACAAATCCAGTACAACCACTGAAAGTTCCTAAAAAGAGTAAGACGTTACCAAAAGCATTAACCGTTGATGAAGTGACACAAGTATTAAATTCCTGTGATACTTCAACGGTATTAGGGTTAAGAGATAAAGCAATGTTAGAACTTCTTTATGCAACGGGGATGCGTGTTAGTGAGTTAATTACTTTAAAACTAAGTGACTTACATTTAGAATTAGGATTTCTTCAAACAATTGGTAAAGGAAATAAACAAAGAATTATTCCTATTGGACAAGCAGCCACTAATTGGGTTCAGCATTATTTAACTTATGCAAGAGTGATGTTAGAGCGGGAATCAAATCCAGTAGAATATTTATTTTTAAATCATCGTGGAAATGGATTTACAAGACAAGGTTTTTGGAAAAATTTAAAGAAAATTGTACAAGAAGCAGGCGTTCATAAAGAAGTAAGTCCCCATACATTGCGTCATTCTTTTGCAACGCATATTTTAGAAGCAGGGGCTGATTTGAGAATTGTACAAGAATTATTAGGACATAGTGATATTAGTACAACTCAAATTTATACACACTTAACCAATGAACGAATGAAAGAAATTTATCAACAAGCGCACCCTCGTGCGAAAAAATAAAATTTATACTAGAAAGAAGAATGTCAGATGAAATTTAAAAGAATTCACGTAATTGTAATGGACTCAGTAGGGATTGGAGAAGCACCGGATGCTGCTGCATTTAATGATGCAGGTTCTCATACATTAGGACATATTTCAGAACGAGTTGGTTTAAATGTTCCAAATATGCAAGCATATGGATTAGGAAATATTGCACCATTAAAAACTGTACCGCCAGTTGAAAATCCAAAAGGAAGTTACACTAAATTAGAAGAAGTTTCTGTAGGAAAAGATACAATGACAGGTCACTGGGAATTAATGGGATTAAATATTAAAACGCCATTTAGAGTATTCCCTGATGGATTCCCTCAAGATTTATTAGATAAAATTACAGAATTTTCTGGTAGAAACATTGTATGTAATAAACCATATAGTGGAACAGCTGTTATTGATGATTTTGGTAAACATCAAATGGAAACAGGCGATTTAATTGTTTATACAAGTGCTGATCCAGTTTTACAAATTGCAGCTCATGAAGAAATTATTCCATTAGAAGAATTATATCGTATTTGTGAATATACAAGAGGAATTACTAAAGATGATCCATATATGATTGGCCGTATTATTGCTCGTCCATATGTTGGAACACCAGGTAACTTCCAACGTACTTCGAACCGTCATGACTATGCATTAAGTCCATTTGGTCAAACAACATTAGATTTCTTAAAAGAAAAAGGTTTTGATGTTATTGCAATTGGCAAAATTAATGACATCTTCAACGGTCAAGGAATTACTGAATTTGTTCGTACGAAAAACAATATGGATGGTGTCGATAAATTAGTAGATATCTTGAAAAAAGATTTCACTGGAATGAGTTTCTTAAACTTAGTAGACTTCGATGCTGCTTATGGACACCGTAGAGATACTGTTGGATATGGGAATGCATTAGAAGAATTCGATGCACGTATTCCAGAAATTTTAGAGCATATGCATGAAGATGACTTATTAATTGTTACAGCTGACCATGGTAATGACCCAACATTCCCTGGAACTGACCATACTCGTGAGTATATTCCAGTTTTAGCGATTAGTAAATCTCTTCAACATCCAACACGCTTAACTCAAGGACATTTCTCAGATATTGCTGAAACAATTTCTGAAAACTTTGGCGTATCTTCAACAGGAAACGGACAAAGCTTCTTAAGTGAATTACAATAATATATTGTGGAAATTCAATGAGTTCCATTATTGGATTTCCACTTCTTTTTTAAATTATCTAAAAAAAGAGAGGAAAGAGTAGCATGGCTTTATATGATCAATTATTAGAAACAAAACAATTTTTACAAAGTAATGGAATTCAAAGTATTGATTTTGGACTAATTTTAGGGTCTGGACTAGGAGAATTAGCAACGGAAGTTGAAAATCCAGTTATCTTCGATTACAAAGACATTCCAAACTTCCCAGTATCTACAGTAGTAGGTCACGCTGGACGTTTAGTATATGGCGAATTATCTGGTAAAAAAGTTTTAATTATGGATGGACGTTTCCATTTTTACGAAGGATATCCAATGGAAACTGTTACGTTCCCAATTCGTTTAATGAAATTATTAGAAGTTGAAACAATGATTGTGACAAACTCTGCAGGAGGAAGTAATCCAAACTTCAAACCAGGAGACTTAATGTTAATAACAGATCATATTAATATTACAGGAACAAATCCATTAATTGGAGCAAATGATGACCGCTTTGGACCTCGTTTCCCTGATATGTCACATGCTTATCATATCTATGGACAAGAAGTTGTTCGTAAAGCAGCTAAAGAAGTAGGAGTTCAATTACAAGAAGGAGTTTATACAGGATTATCTGGTCCGACTTATGAAACACCAGCAGAAGTTCGTATGGTACAAGTATTAGGTGGAGATGCAGTTGGTATGTCAACGGTTCCTGAAGTCATTATTGCGAATCATTCAGGAATTAAAGTGATTGGTATTTCTTGTATTACAAACTTAGCAGCAGGATTACAAGCAAACTTAAATCATGAGGAAGTTGTGGAAACAACTCAACGTGTAAAAGAATCATTCAAAGGTTTAGTTCGTAAAGTTATTGAAATTTATTAATTAGAATAGGAGAAGAGAAAGTGGATGCGTTAACGCTACGAATTGGGGAATTTGAAGGCCCAATGGATTTGTTATTACATTTAATTAAAGAGATGAAAATTGATATTTATAACATTCCAATGGTGGAATTAACGCATCAATATTTATCCTATATTTATTCCATGCAAGAAATGGAATTAGAAGTAGCTAGCGAGTATTTATTAATGGCAGCAACTTTATTAGAAATTAAAGCAAGAATGCTTTTACCGAAACCAAAAGTGGAAATTGATGAAGTTGAGGTAGAAGAAGATCCTAGGGATGAGTTAGTTGAGAAATTAATGGAATATAAGCAATTCCAAGAAGGTGCTAAAAAATTGGAAGAACTTTCTGTCCAAAGAGGCATGCATTATGGAAAAGAAGCAAGTGATTTATCTGCTCTTCAAGAAATTATTCCATTACAAGAAGGTCAAGTAACGACTCAAGATTTATGGAATGCATTAAAGAAAATTGCAAGAAGAAATCTTGATAAAATGCCTCTACAAGCAAATATTCAACATGAAACACATACGGTAGAGGAAATGATGGACTCGATTTTAACAAAAATTCAAGAAAATCCTCAAAAAAGTATTCGATTTGATAAATGTTTTCCTTCGTTTCATCGTCATGCCATTGTAACAACATTTTTGGCGATGTTACAATTAGTAAGAGAACATAAAATTCGATTGGTACAACATGTGCCTTATGAAGATATTGTTTTAGAAACTTTCGATAAAGGTGGTGCATTTAGTGAATAATTATTTAGCAGCAACTCAAGCTTTATTATTTGTAGCAGGAGATGATGGCTTAACACTAGAAGAAATTAGTTATGTCGTTGGCATTGATAAAACGGCAGTTCGACAACTATTGGAAGAATTAATGGAACAATTAAAAGATGAAACAAGTGGCTTAGAATTGATATTAACGGCGCAACGATATAAATTTGTAACGAAAGCATCGTTAAAACCCTATCTTGAAAAATATGCTGTTTCCCCATTTTCTTCTCAATTATCTAGTGCAGCTCTTGAAACATTGGCCATTATTGCTTATAAACAACCAATCACAAGATTAGAAGTTGAAAGTATACGTGGAGTTCAATGTAGTGGAGCCATTCAAAAATTATTGTTAAGAGATTTAATTGAAGAAGCAGGTCGAATGGATAGTCCAGGTCGTCCAAAATTATATCGTACGACTACTTATTTTATGGATTATTTCGGATTAGAAACATTAGATCAATTGCCAGATGTTGAATCATTACTAGAATTAAATCAAGAAGAAAGTAAGCAATTATTTAAAAATAATGAAGACTTGTTTGCAGAATTAGAACAAATGCATCAAGATGAAGAAACCATTTCGTAAGGGAAGAAGGAGTATCTAGTGGAAAGATTACAAAAAGTCATGGCACATGCTGGAATTGCATCTCGTAGAAAATGCGAAGCCTTTATTGAAGAAGGTCGTGTTAAAGTAAATGGCACAGTTGTGAGAGAATTGGGATATAAAGTGTCTCAATCGGATAAAATTGAAGTAGATGGCATTCCGATTTATAAAGAAGAACCAGTTTACTTTATGTTTTATAAACCAAAATCTGTATTATCCAGTGTAACAGATGATAGAGGACGTACCGTTATTAGTGATTATTTTAAAGATATCCCACAACGTGTCTATCCAGTAGGAAGATTAGACTATGATACAACAGGATTAATTTTATTAACGAATGATGGTGAATTTGCGAATTTAATGACGCATCCAAAACATCATGTTGAAAAGAAATATATTGCTAAAGTAAAAGGTGTTCCAACACCACGCCATATGAGACAATTAGAAAGAGGTATTTGGATTGATGGCAAGAAAACTTCTAAAGCAGTTGCCAGAATTTTATCTGTAGATACTGAAAAAAATACAGGAATTGTTTCTTTAACGATTCACGAAGGTTGGAATCACCAAGTGAAGAAAATGTTTGAAGCGGTAGAATTACCCGTTCAAAAATTAAAACGTGAAGAATTCGGATTTTTAACATTAGAAAATTTAAGACCGGGAGATTATCGTGAACTTCGTGCTTTTGAAGTTCAAAAATTAGTTCGTTTAGCAAAAAATGAGATTTAATTGACTTTTCTGAAGTAGTTATGAATGCCTGTAGCCAGTTTTTACTGGTTATGGGCAAACTACTAGGTAAAGTCATTTTTGTTTTTCATACTAATCAATCACTGAATTATGTTATAATGTTTTTGAGGAATTTTCACTGAAATGAGGAAAAATATGACGATCACAATTCAAACGATATCACAAGAAGAAACAATGAAAATAGGAGAATTATTAGCAAAAGGTGCCTTTTCTAACAGTACAATCATTTTGTCTGGAGATTTAGGAGCTGGTAAAACGACTTTTACAAAAGGATTTGCTTTAGGATTAGACATTACACGTGTCATTAAAAGTCCAACTTATACTTTAATTCGTGAGTATACAAAAGGTCGCTTGCCTTTATTTCATATGGATATGTATCGTATTGAAGAAAGTGGAGGAGCGAGTGAAATTGGTTTAGAGGAGTATTTTCATCGTGAAGGTGTCGTAATGGTTGAATGGGCAAATTTTATCGAAGAAGAATTACCGATGAATCGATTAATTATTTCTATCGAACAAACTTCTCTCACTACTCGTACCATTACACTTGATGCTATAGGAGAAGAATATGAAAAATGGTTGAATCAATTTAAGGTTTGGTGGACAAATGAAAGAGAAAGTTGAATTAGAAATTGAAGTAGTGTCTGTGGGAGATGCAGAAGCTTTAATTGAATATACAAAAAAAGTTGGAAAAGAAACAGATTTTTTAAGTTTTGGTGAAGAAGGATTAGAGTTAAGTATCCAACAAGAGGAACTTTATATTCAATCTGTTTTAGAAAGTGATAATCAAATGATGCTACTTGCTAAATTAGGACAAGAAATTATTGCAGTTGCCTCAATTGGAGGAAATTCTAAAGAAAAATTCCAACATGTGGGTGAACTAGGCATTAGTATTTTAAAGGAATATTGGGGTCAAGGTTTAGGAAGTGCCTTAATGGAAGAATTATTGTCATGGGCAAAAGACTATTCACCTCTTGAAAAAATTAAATTAGCAGTTGTTCAAGAAAATGTTGCAGCGATTGCTTTATATAAAAAGTTTGGGTTTGAAGTAGTAGCAATTGAAGAAAAAGAAATGAAAGTAAATGGTCAATATTATGATGTTATTCAAATGGCCTATTTTTTAGAAAAGGAGTAATACATGAAAGTCGGAATTATTGCAGCGATGGAAGAGGAAAAACGTCTTCTATCTGAAGAAATGACAATTGAACAGGAAGTAAAAATTGCAGGATGGACATTTTTAGAAGGACGTTTAAATGGCGTATCTATTGTATTAGTGCAATCTGGTATTGGTAAAGTAATGTCTAGTGTAACAGCTGCTTTATTAATTCACCATTTTAAAGTGACACTTGTTATTAATACAGGATCAGCGGGTGGATTTGGAACAGAAATGAATATTGGAGATATCGTAGTTGCTACAGAGTTAGCGTACAGTGATGCAGATGTAACAGCCTTTCAATATAAATATGGACAAATGCCAGGGATGCCTGCACGCTTCCAAGCTCAAGTGATTGAAGATGACGTTATCGAAGAAATTCAATCTGAATTGAATTTATCGGTGTATAAAGGATTAGTCGTTTCAGCAGATAGTTTTATTCATCGTGAAGATCAACGATTATTAATTTTAAAATATTTCCCAGATGTTTTAGCAACTGAAATGGAAGGAGCTTCTATTGCACAAGCGTGTTATGCATTACAAACTCCAGTTATTGTTGTAAGAGCAATCTCGGATATGCCACAAAAAGGAACATCAGCAGTTGATTTTGATACATTTATTGTTGAAGCAGGTCGTAAATCAGCGTTGATTGTTCAACAATTATTACATCATTTAAAAGAAAATTAATGATTAGGGGGAGTTCTCGTGTTAAATATTGGAGTAGTTGGGATTGGTGCGATTGCACAAAAGGCCTATTTACCAGTAATGCGTTCAATTGGTAATGTGAAATGGTATATGTGTACTAGAAATGTAGAAGTTTTACAACGAGAATCAAAATTATTAGGGCGTTGTATTCCATGTAGTAGTGTAGAGGAGTTATTACAGTTTGATTTAGATGGGGTCATGATTCATGTTTCGACAAAGGCTCATGTTGAAGTTGCAAAGCAATTTTTAGAAAAAGGAATCCCTGTTTATTTAGATAAACCGATTGCTCCTAGTTATGAAGAAACGCTTGAATTATACCGATTAGCAAAAGAAAATCAAACTTTCTTAACAGCTGGATTTAATCGACGTTTTGCTCCAAAAGTAGTTGAATTAAAAAATGTCCCTCATAAGAAGAGAATTATTACAGAAAAAAATTGTACGATTCCAAGTTTTGATAATCGTACACGTATTTTTGATGTATTTATTCATCCTTTGGATACAGCATTATTTTTAATGGATGAAAAACCAAAACGTGGGTCATTTTATTATAAGAAAAATTGTGGTGTTATTGAACAATGCACAATTTATTTAGAAAATGAAGAACAATCAGCTGTTGTGATGATGAATACAGTATCTGGAGCGAATCATGAAAGAATTGAAGTTCAAGCTGAAACGGGTACTTTTTCATTACAAAATTTAACAGACTTGACCATTTATCAAGGTGGAGAAGAAATTAAAGATCATTTTTCATCATGGGATTCAACTTTATATAAGAGAGGGTTTGAAAGTATTGTTCATTCCTTTATTATTGCTGTTCAAACTCAGGGGGATAACCCAGTTACTCCTATTTCTAGTTTATTAAGTCACTTTATTTGTGAGAGATTAGCACATGCAAAAGCATCTGAAGGCTTTTTATCATTTGACGTAGAAACTGATGAATAGTATCATTAAAAAGATATTGCATAATAGGAGAGAAAAAGATGAAAGATTGGTGGAAAGAGCAATTTCCAGAAGTAAAAGTATACTTCCATGAACCTTTAAAAAAATATACTTTTACTAAAACAGGTGGAGAAGCAGAATGTTTAATTTTTCCAAGAGATAAACATGAAACAGCAAAAATTATTACAGCACTGCAAGAAAAACAAATTCCTATTACAGTACTAGGAAATGCGAGTAATGTTATAGTTAGAGATGGTGGCATTAAAGGAGCGGTTATTTTATTAAATGAAATGACTGCTATAAAAGTAATGGAGAATAAAATTTTAGCAGAAGCTGGTGTATCTTTAATTGAAGTGACAAAATGCGCATTAGAACACTCGTTAACAGGATTAGAATTCGCATGTGGTATCCCAGGAAGTGTTGGGGGAGCCATGTATATGAATGCAGGTGCTTATGGCGGAGAAGTTTGCGAAGTTGTCGAATATGTCGATGTTGTGACTCGTACTGGTGAAATTAAACGTTTAACGAATGAAGAATTAAAGTTTTCATATCGTCATAGCGCCCTACAAGAAAGTGGAGATTTAGTGATTGATGTCTGCTTTAATCTAAGTTTAGGGAAAAAAGAAACGATTCAAGCTAAAATGGAAGAATTAACCCATTTACGTGAAAGTAAACAGCCATTAGAATATCCTTCTTGTGGAAGTGTGTTTAAACGCCCAGAAGGTCATTTTACTGGTAAATTAATACAAGATGCAGGACTTCAAGGGTTTCAAATTGGTGGCGCTCAAGTGTCTAAAAAACATGCAGGTTTTATTGTAAATATTGATCATGCAACAGCTACAGATTATTTAGCGGTGATTCAACATGTTCAAGAAGTTGTATTCGAACAATTCCAAGTAGCACTTGAACCAGAAGTAAAAATTATTGGTGAAGAGTCAAAATAGAGGAGAAAAATGATGAAAGAAAATAAATTCATAAAAACAGGTCTTCTTCATATCGTTTCATTAATTGTTTTAGTTCTTAGTTATCACTATGTAGGAATTACATTACCTATTTTTGAAGGAGTGGAGATTAACTTCTTTTATATTTTACTAGCGATTGTGGCTGGTTTGGCAGGTTCGTTATTTGCTGCAGTTGTTGGTGTTTCAACGATTATCATTGATTTGTTATTAGGAACGACAGAGCAATGGATTGCGATTGCAATTTCTGTAGGGATGCTTGGATATGTTTTTGGTTTAGGCATTCGTCGTAAGTCGTTTTTAGCGGGTACTTTTTCTCGTCATGATGCTTTGCGTTTTAATGTGATTCAAGTGGTTGCGAATGTGATTATTTTTGGTTTGATTTTACCGACGTTAGAGGTCTTTTTCTATCAAGCTTCTACGGCAGTTGTTTTTATTAATGGTTGGATTTTTAGTATGATTAATTCAATTCTTATTGCCATTTTCGCAACAGCTTTATTTAAATTAATTGCGAATCGTGTGAAAAAGAATTAAATAATACTTTTCAAATAATTCTAAGTCAATAAAGAATCCAAAAAAGTTTCCTAATTAGCTAGGACGCCAGCAGCTTCGCTTTGCGAATCTCATGGCTAAAATTTGAGCCTAAGGTCTCAAATTTTCCACTGTAATAGAAATGCTGAAAAGCATTTCTATTACTAAAGCTAAAAAGGAAACTTTTTTGAATTCTTTATTTTATTTCTTTATTTTACGCCCAAAACTTTTACGTTCCAATGATTTTCTCTTGCTTATTGATACAAATCGTGTTTGAATAAAAGACAAGTAGATTTATTTAAGAAATGGAGGTCATTTCATGACAAAAGAATTTAACAGTTTTACACTCGTAGAACAAAAACCATTAGCAGATATCCGTTGCGATTACTATTTATACAAACATGACAAAACAGGCGCTCAAGTTATGTACTTAAAAACAGACGATGACAACAAAGCATTCTCTATCGCATTCCGTACACCACCATATGATGACAACGGAATTGCTCACATTATTGAACACTCCGTATTAAACGGATCAAAAAAATACCCAACAAAAGAACCATTTGTAGAATTATTAAAAGGGTCCCTACAAACATTTTTAAACGCATGGACATTCTCTGATAAAACTATGTATCCAGTAGCTTCAAGAAACCAAAAGGATTTCGAGAATTTAATGGACGTTTATTTAGATGCAGTATTTTATCCAAATCTTTTATCAAACCCACAAATTTTAATGCAAGAAGGATGGCATTATCATTTAGAAAATAAAGAAGATGAATTAACGTATAAAGGCGTTGTTTATAATGAAATGAAGGGAGCATTTTCTCAACCAGAATCAGAATTAAACCGTCTAGTTGAACCAACATTATTCCCGGATACATTTTATAAACATGTTTCTGGAGGAATGCCAGCTTCAATTCCTACACTAACTCAAGAAAAATTCATTGATTTCCATCAAACGTATTATCATCCAAGTAATGCTCGAGTAACTTTATATGGGAATTTAGATTTAGCAAAAGCAATGGAACAATTATCAGAATACTTTGATGCTTTTGAAGCAAAAGAAGTTCCATTTGTAGGATACAAACAAGAACCATTTACAAGTGTTAAAGAACTAACAAGTACGTATTCTGTTTCTAAAGGCGACTCAACTGAGAACAAAACATTGTTAGAATATGCTTGGGCTACAGGAACGAGTACGAATGGAGAAGAAGGAATTGCTTTAAGTATTTTAGATGAATTGCTATTAGGTAGTAATACCGCACCATTGAAGAAAGCTTTATTAAAAGCGAATATTGGTAGTGATGTTATGGGTGGATATTCTGCTTATACGTATTCTCCAACATTTGAAGTTATTTTAAAAGATACAGATGCTGATAAAAAAGAACAATTTGTTCAAATTATTCAACAGGAATTACAACGTTTAGTGAAAGAAGGAATTTCTAGAAAAGCGATTCAAGCTGCTTTAAATAAAACAGCTTTTCGTTATAAAGAATTAACTGCTTTGGAAGGTAGTACACCAAAAGGTGTTATGTATGGAATGAATGCTTTAACAAGTTGGTTATATGATGGAAGTCCATATGTATCATTTGAATACCAACAACATTTAGATGCCATTCAAGCTAAAGTTGAAGAAGGATATTTTGAAAATATTATTCAAAAATATTTATTAGATAATACTCATGCTGCTATTATTACTTTAAAACCAGAACCAGGTTTATTAGAAGAAAAAGAAGCAGAATTAGCTAAAAAATTAGCAGAGTACAAAGCAAGTCTAAGTGAAGAAGAATTAGATCAATTAGTAGAAACAACTCAAAAATTAATTGAAAGACAAGAATCTCCTGATAGACCAGAAGATTTAGCGAAAATTCCAACACTATCCATTGATGATATTCAAAAGAAAGCAACTCAATATCCATTAACAGTTGAAGAAGGAAAAGAGACACCGACTTTCTTACATTATGAAGACTTCACAGCAGGGATTTCATATGCGAAATATTTCTTCGATATGAGAGGGATTAAAACTGAAGAAATTCCAGTAGCTGCTTTTGTCACTGAATTATTAGGTGAAATTAGTACAAAACATTTTGCTGATGAAGATTTAAATACAGAGATGGATTTCTATACAGGTGGAATTTCAACAAATGCTTTTGTCATGACAGAAGATGTTGCGAAAAATGTGTATTATCCATTCTTCACAGTTTCAGGAAAAGCCTTATCTCAATATTTACCAAAATTAATTGAATTGGTGGAAGAAATTGTCTTACGTTCAAACTTGGAAGATTATGATAAGATTAAAGAACTGTTATTAAATACAAAAGCGAATTTAGAAATGCATATGAATTATGCTTCGCATACCATTGCAGTCCGTCGCTTAGAATCTTATTATTCAGAAGGTGCAAAATATGCTCAGGCATTAGAAGGTATTGATTACTATGATTATATTTCTGATTTAGTGAAACATTATGATGAGAGAAAAGAAAGCTTTAGTCAACAATTGATTGCTGTACTTCGTCAAATCTTAAATATTCATGGAGTGACTGCTACATTTGTTGGAAGTAAAGAGGATTTTGAACAATTTAAAGCTTTATCTCAATCATTCTTCCAACACTTATCAAAAGAAGTAGTGACACCACAATCATTTACAACTCCTGTTGAAGTATTGAATGAAGGATTTAAAACAGCTCAAGAAATTCAATATGTAGCAAAAGGGTACAACCAAACATTACTAGGTGTTCCATTTGAAGGATCAAATGCATTCTTACAAACAGTTTTAGGGTTAGATTATTTATGGAATACCGTTCGTGTAAAAGGTGGAGCTTACGGTGGAATGAGTGTCATTGGTGGGAAAGGTGAAGTAGCTGCTGTGTCGTACCGTGATCCAAACTTAGTAGAAACTCTAAAGGCTTATGATGGTCAAGTACAATACTTAGAAAATTACAATCCATCAAAAGAAGAATTTGAGAAAAATCTCATTGGAACATTTAGTAGTATTGATCGTCCATTATCGGCAAATCAAAAAGGAAATATTGCCTTTACTCGTTACTTTACTCATGTATCAAATGAACTTGTTCAAAAAACTCGTGATGAAGTTTTAAATGTAACACCTGAAAAAGTTCGTTCATTTGCTCCAACAATGAAAAAAGTATTAGATCAAAATGCCTTTGTAGTAGTTGGAAATGATGTAAAAATCGAACAAAATAAAGAAATTTTCAAAACAATTCGTTCATTATTCAATGACTAATCATTTGACTTAATTTTATCTATCGTTAAAAGAGGGAATTTCTATTTAGTAGAAGTTCCTCTTTTATATTGTAAATTTTTTATATCGTTAAAGTGTACAATTTAGGATTTTGTTTGAGTTTTTATGCGTTTAATTATACAATGGCAAAGTGAGAGTTCAAGAAAAAGGAGATTTACAGTAAATGAAATTAAGAAATATCGCATTATCATTATCTGCGTTAGTATTATTTACGTTACCAACGGTAGACGCTCAAGAAGATAAGCCTGCGCAAGGTAAAGGATGGCAAACGATTAATGGACAACAATATTTTATTAAAGAAGATGGATCAAAAGTAATGTCTTCATGGATTGATCATTCTTATGTAGATAAAGATGGTAAAAAAGTTGTTGGTTCTTTCATTTATGATGAAACTTATAAGTCTTATTTTTATTTGAAAGCAGATGGAAATTATGCTGAAAATCAATGGCTAGAAATTGGTGGCAAATGGTACTATTTCAAAGAATGGGGCTATATGGCTAAGAGTGAATGGAAAGGGAATTACTATTTAAATCCAAGTGGTGCCATGGCGAAAAAAGAATGGATTTATGATAATAAATATAATTCTTATTTCTATTTGAAAGCGGATGGGAAATATGCTGATAAAGAATGGATTCAAGATGGAAATAAATGGTATTACTTACTATCAGGTGGTTACTTAGCAACTCATCAATGGATTAGTGATTATTTTGTCAATGGTGAAGGTGCTATGATGGCAAAAGAATGGTTATTTGATCCACAATATAATGCGATGTTCTATTTAAATGCGGATGGAAAATATGCACGCAATCAATGGGTTCAGATTGATGGGAATTGGTATTATTTCAAAGCGAATGGTGCAAGAGCCGAAAAAGAATGGGCAGGTAATTATTATTTAGGGGATACTGGTGTAATGGCAACAGGCGTTGTAACGGTTGGAGATACGAAATATACCTTCTCAGATACTGGTGAAATTCAAAAGCAAGAACGATTAGAATGGGGTTGGGTACAAAAAAATGGTCAACGTTATTTCTTAAATCGCCGTCAAGAACAAGTTGGTGGAACTAGTGCGAAGAAAGTTATCGATGTTAGTGAACATAATGGGAAAATCCAAAATTGGAGTCAAGTTATTCGTGATAATGGCATTGATGGAGTCATTGTTCGTTTAGGGTATTATGCTTATGATGAAGATAAACAATTAGCCTATAATATTAAAGAATTAAACCGTCTAGGAGTTCCTTATGGAGTTTATTTGTACACTTATGCTGAAAATGAATCAGATGCTGAATTAGAAGCAAAACATACGATTAAATTAATGAAAAAATATCATATTCAACCAAGTTATCCAATTTATTATGATGTTGAAAATTGGGAATATGTGAATAAAACAAAAGCTGCACCTAAAGATACAAAAACATGGGTAAAAATTGTAAATAAATATATGGAAACAATGCATAAAGCGGGTTATACGAATGTAAGAATTTATAGTTACAGACATTTATTACAAACTCGTTTAAATCATCCAGATATTTTAAAATATGTGGACTGGGTAGCTGCTTATACAGATGCATTAGATTGGAATAATCCACATTATTCAGGCCCTAAAGGGTGGCAATATACTTCAAGTGAATACTTAAAAGGTATTAGTGGAAAAGTGGACGTTAGCGTTTGGTATTAATGAATTTAAGAAATATAAAAAAAGTCAGACATAAGTCTGGCTTTTTTTAGTGGTGGCAACAACGACATTGACCAGGGATACAAGTACAAGCTAGATGTTCAGGAGCATCGATTTCTTTTTCTTGTAATAATTTTTGTAATTGATGAGTATCTTGTTTTGATAATTGAGCTTTTTGAATAAGTAATGCTAGTAATTCACCTTGTTTTTTTTGGCAAACATGACTTAATAACTCATTGCATTCTAAATCTAGTAATTCTTCTTCTGTCAAAGTTGCGACATATTGATAAGGTCTTTTTGAAGTCGGGATGATAAATTCCTTTTTCAACAGTCGATTGATAAGAGTTTTAATCGTAGCAGCTTGCCAATTGAAATTTGTAGATAAAGCTTCAATAATAAAAATACTCGTGCATTTTGGGTTTGCCCATATTACTCGAAGAACTTGTCTTTCTGAAGCGCTAATTGTATGAGAAAGTGTCATTTTTAGTCTCCTTTCTTTGATATTTATTAGTGTAAATCTGAAAAATCTCTTTGTCAATATATTGATGTAGACTTAATTTTATCACTATATTTTGTGTTGTTGTTTTTATGAAGTACTAAATATAGAATTTTTTTGTTGATATAAGACTGGAAAGTAGATATAATAGGGAGGTATGAAATAGAGGAGTAAGTATGAAAGTAGTTTTTTTATCATTGACAGGACAGACGAGAAGGTTTGTTCAAAAATTGGAGTTTTCCACTGTAGAAATTACACCACAAAATGTATTTCAAACAATGGATGAGCCTTATATTATTATAAGTCCTACTTATGATATGGAAGTATTTGAATATTTTCAGGATTTTATTGAAACAGGTAATAACCAAGCTTTATTAAAAGGAGTAGCTGGTTCTGGAAATCTAAATTTTAATACGTCCTTTTGTCAAACAGCAAAAATTATTTCTGCTACTTATGAAGTTCCACTATTGCATTGTTTTGAGTTTCATGGAACTCAAAAAGACGTAACTATAATAAAGGAAAAGGTGAGCGAACTTGGATAGTCCAAAATTAATTAGTAAATCTCAAGAAGTAACATATTTTTCATTAAATAATGAATTGAACCGTCCGGTTGATGGAAAAATTCCGTTACATAAGGATAAAGAAGCAGTACGTGCTTTCTTCTTAGAACATGTCAATCCAAACACGGTATTTTTCTATACATTAGATGAAAAATTAGATTATTTACTTGAACATGATTATTTAGAAGAAGAGTTTTTAAATAAATATGACCGTGAATTTGTAAAAAGCTTAATGCAAGAAATTTATAAGAAGAAATTCCGTTTTCGTTCATTTATGTCAGCCTTTAAGTTTTATAAGCAATATGCTTTAAAAACAAATGATGGTGAACGTTATTTAGAACGTTTTGAGGATCGTATCGTTTTTAATGCTTTATTTTTAGCAGATGGAGATGAACAATTAGCTAGAGACTTAGCCGAAGAGATGATTCATCAACGTTACCAACCAGCGACTCCAACATTTTTAAATGCTGGTAGAAAGCGTCGTGGAGAATTAGTTTCTTGTTTCTTAATTCAAACAACGGATGACATGAATAGTATTGGACGTACAATTAACTCTGCATTACAACTTTCTAGAATTGGTGGAGGAGTTGGAGTAAGCTTATCAAATGTTCGTGCAGCTGGAGACCCAATTAAGAAAATTGAAAATGCTTCTAGCGGGGTTGTTCCAATTATGAAATTATTAGAAGATAGTTTCAGTTATTCAAACCAATTAGGACAACGTAATGGTGCAGGAGCCGTTTATTTAAATGTTTTCCACCCAGATATCGTATCATTCTTGTCGACTAAAAAAGAAAATGCGGATGAAAAAATTCGTGTTAAAACATTATCATTAGGGCTAGTAGTTCCAGATAAGTTTTACGAGTTAATTAAGAATGATGATATGATGTATTTATTTAGTCCATATGATGTAGAACGTATTTATGGGGTTCCTTTCTCTTATGTAGATATTACAAAAGAGTATGAGAATATGGTGAATAATCCAGAAATTCGTAAATCAAAATTGCGTGCACGTGATTTAGAACAAGAAATTAGTAAATTACAACAAGAATCTGGTTATCCATATATCGTAAATATTGATACAGTGAACAAAGCAAATCCAATTGATGGAAAAATCATTATGAGTAACTTATGTTCAGAAATTTTACAAGTACAAAGTCCTTCTGTAATTAATAATGCGCAAGAGTATGAAGTGCTTGGAACGGATATTAGTTGTAATTTAGGTTCTACAAATATTGTTAATTTAATGCAATCACCTGATTTTGAACGCTCGATTGAAGTAGCAGTTCGTGCATTAACATTTGTCACAGATCACTCAAGTATCGATGCAGTTCCAACAGTGAAAAATGGAAACCAAAAAGCTCATACAATTGGTTTAGGAGCAATGGGCTTACATACATTCTTTGCATTAAATCAAATGGAATATGGTTCGCCTGAATCGATTGAAGTGACAGATTTATACTTCCGTCTATTGAATTTCTATACATTAAAAGCAAGTCATAAAATTGCGAAAGAACGTGGCGTAACATTTGATGGCTTTGAAAAATCTGCCTATGCATCAGGAACTTATTTCGATGCTTATACAGAGTCAGATGTAGAAATTAAATCTGAAAAAGTAAAAGAAATTTTTGCAAACTTACCAATCCCAACGGCAGAAGATTGGAAACAATTAAAAGCAGATATTATGGCTGATGGCTTATATCACCAAAATCGTTTAGCAATTGCTCCAACAGGATCAATCAGCTATGTAAATGAAACAAGTGCAAGCTTGCATCCAATTACTCGTTTAATTGAGGAGCGTCAAGAGAAGAAAACTGGTAAAACATATTATCCAGCACCATTCTTATCAAATGAAACATTACCATATTATAAATCAGCTTATGATATTGATATGCGTAAAGTCATTGATGTATACGCTGCAGCACAAAAACATATTGACCAAGGAATGAGTTTAACATTATTCATGCGTTCTGAATTACCAGAAGGTCTATATGAATGGAAAAATGGACGTACAAGAAAAATGACAACAAGAGATTTAAATATCTTAAGAAACTATGCTTGGAATAAAGGAATCAAATCAATTTATTATGTTCGTACATTTACAGAAAATAATGATGAAATTGGAAGTAATGGTTGCGAAAGTTGTAGTATTTAATTCAAAAAGGAGACTTATCATGAGTGAGAAACGTTATTTTAATGAGATTTTGTCACAAAATGCTTCTGCACCAGTAGCTTATTATAAAGCAATCGACTGGAACCAAGTAGAAGATATGATCGACAAAATGACATGGGAAAAGTTAACCGAGCAATTTTGGTTAGATACTCGTATTCCTGTTTCAAATGACTTAGATGACTGGAGAACATTATCCCCAGCTGAAAAAGATGTTGTAGGGAAAGTATTTGGAGGATTGACTTTATTAGATACATTGCAATCTGAAGAAGGTGCAAGTCTGATGAAAGACTATGTTCGTACACAACATGAAGAAGCAGTATGGAATAATATTCAATTTATGGAATCTGTTCATGCGAAAAGTTATTCAACGATTTTTAGTACTTTACATACAAAAGCTGAAATCGAAGAAATTTTTGAGTGGACAAATAATAATGAGTTTTTACAATATAAAGCTCAAAAAATTAATGAAATTTATCAAAGTAGAGATGCACTAAAAATGAAAGTTGCTTCAACGATGTTAGAAACATTTTTATTCTATAGTGGCTTCTTTACACCATTGTATTATTTAGGAAACAATAAATTAGCCAATGTAGCGGAAATTATTAAATTAATTATTCGTGATGAATCTGTTCACGGAACTTATACAGGCTATAAATTCCAACAAGGATACAATGAATTACCTTTAGAAGAACAAGAAACTCTTAAAATGTGGGTTTATCAATTATGTTTAGAATTGTATCAAAATGAAGTGAAGTATACACAATCAATTTATGATCAAGTTGGTTGGACTGAAAAAGTAAAAGTATTTATTCGATATAATGCGAATAAGGCTTTACAAAATTTAGGGTTTGATCCATTATTCCCAGATACAGCTGAAGATGTGGATCCAATTGTGATGAATGGTATTTCAACAGGTACAAGTAACCATGACTTCTTCTCTCAAGTGGGGAATGGTTATTTACTTGGAACAGTAGAAGCTATGGAAGATGATGATTATTCTAAATGGATGTAATTAAAATAAAGACTTTTATGCAGCGCATAAAAGTCTTTATTTGTGTTTGAATGGACAAGAATCAAGATGATCATTGATGATGCCAGATGCCTGTAAAAATGAATAGAGAGTAGTCGGTCCGATAAACTTAAAACCAAGTTTTTTAAATTCTTTACATAATTGTTCAGTTAGTGGAGTAGAAGATGGAACATCTTCCATTCTTTCCCAATGATTGATGATGGGAGTGTATTCAAACTTGCTCCATAAAAATTCATGAAAACTTCCGTATTGATTTTGTAGTTGCAAAATGATTTTTGCATTTTGAATAGTGGCTTCAATCTTTTGACGATGACGAATGATGTTAGGATTTTGGAGTAATATTTCTACATCATCTTTTATAAATTGACTAACTTTATAGATTTGAAATTGGTCAAAGGCTTCTCTGAAACCTTCACGTTTTTTCAAAATGGTCGACCAACTGAGTCCAGCTTGCATCACTTCTAATGTCAATATCTCAAATAGTTTTTGATCATCAAAACAAGGAACTCCCCATTCTTCATCATGATATTTTTGATCGAGTTCAGAAATAGTTGCCCAAGCACAATGCATAAAATTTTCCCCCTTTAAGAATGAAAAAATTATATCATAATGAAGTGGTAAAAGCTAACAAATGATTGATATAACTTGACTTTTGAAGGAAAAATCAGTAATATTAATGCAGTAAATATGACGTGGAAAATGAAACAATCATTCTAAATATGGATAGAGAGAACGGGATAGGTGGAAGCCGTTTGATAGAGAATGAATTGTGGCGCATTGGAGTCAATCAACAATGAAGCTTAGAGTTTTCTAAGAAATTAGGGTGGAACCGCGATGAATCGTCCCTATGTATGCTTTTTTAGTGTACATAGGGATTTTTTTATAGGGAAAAGGAGGAAAGACTTCGTTTTACAATAAGAGATTCTAGATGAATTTTATCCTGTCATAAAAATTATAGAAAGTAGGAATACTATGTCAAAAAAATTAACAGTACAAGAAATTATTTTAACATTACAAAATTATTGGTCAAATCAAGGCTGTTTATTATTACAAGCTTATGATACTGAAAAAGGTGCTGGAACAATGAGTCCATATACTTTTTTACGTGCGATTGGACCAGAACCATGGAATGCTGCTTATGTAGAACCATCTCGCCGTCCAGCTGATGGTCGTTATGGTGAAAATCCAAACCGTTTATTCCAACATCATCAATTCCAAGTTGTGATGAAACCATCTCCTGAAAATATTCAAGAGTTATATTTAGGAAGCCTAGAAGCTCTTGGAATTGACCCATTAGAACATGATATTCGTTTCGTAGAAGATAACTGGGAAAATCCATCATTAGGCTGTGCTGGTCTTGGTTGGGAAGTATGGTTAGATGGAATGGAAGTGACTCAATTTACATACTTCCAACAAGTAGGGGGATTAGAATGTCACCCAGTAACAAGTGAAATCACTTATGGATTAGAACGTTTAGCATCTTATATCCAAGAAGTAGAAAGTGTTTATGATTTAGTATGGACTGGCGATGTAAAATATGGAGATATTTTCAAACAACCAGAATTTGAACATTCTAAATATGCTTTTGAAGAAAGTAATCCTGAATTATTAATGCAATTATTTACTGAATATGAAAAAGAAGCAACAATCTTAATGGAAAAAGGTCTTGTTCACCCAGCTTATGACTGTGTATTGAAATGCTCTCATGCCTTTAACTTAATGGATGCACGTGGCATTATTTCTGCGACAGACCGTGCAGGATTTTTAGGTCGTATTCGTAAAATGGCCCGTACCATTGCTAAAACATTCGTAGCTGAAAGAGAATCTTTAGGATTCCCATTATTAAAAGACTAATAGGATAGATTAGTAACATTAGGAGGACAATTATGACAAAATCATTATTATTAGAAATTGGTTTAGAAGAATTACCAGCGCAATATGTTCGTACAAGTTCAGAACAATTAGCAACTCGTGTAGAAGACTTTTTCAAACAAGAAAACTTAGCATTTGAATCTGTAGAAGCTTTTGCAACACCAAGACGATTAGCTGTTCGAGTAAATGGATTAGAAGAAGAACAAGAAGATCGTGTTGAAATTTTCAAAGGTCCATCATTAGCGATTGCTCAAAAAGATGGGGCATGGACAAGAGCTGCTGAAGGATTTGTTCGTGGAAAAGGATTAACAACAGACGACATTTATGTAGAAACGATTAAAGATGTGGAATATATCCACGTTAAACAATTATTAAAAGGAAAATCAACAAAAGAAGTTGTTAAGAATTTATCTTCTGTTATTACAGATATGAAATTCCCAGTTACAATGCGTTGGGCTGCTCATACTTTTGAATATATACGTCCAATTCACTGGATTGTTGCTTTATATGGAGAAGAAGTCATTAAAGAAATTCAAGTATTAGATGTAAAAGCTGGTCGAGTTTCAAGAGGACACCGTTTCTTAGGAAAAGATACTAAGATTGCAAGCCCAGAACAATATGAACAAGCTTTAGCGGCACAATTTGTGATTGTAAATCAAGATGAAAGAAAAGCATTAGTACGTAAACAAATTGAAGAATTAGCTGCTAAAAATGCTTGGACAGTTCCAATTGATGAAGAATTATTAGAAGAAGTAAGTTCAATTTTAGAATATCCAACAGCATTTGCTGGAACTTTTGATGAAAAATATTTAGTCGTTCCAGAACCAGTATTAGTCACTTCTATGAAAGAACACCAACGTTACTTTGTTGTGTATAATGCTAAAGGTGAATTACAACCTTACTTCATTTCTGCTCGTAACGGAAATGACTACATGATTGAAAATGTGGCAAAAGGAAATCAAAAAGTATTAACAGCTCGTTTAGAAGATGCTTTATTCTTCTATGAAGAAGATAAAAAAGTTCCAATGACAGCATTCTTGAAGAAATTAGAAACATTAAACTTCCATGCTAAAATTGGCTCAATGACTGAAAAAATGAATCGTGTCCAATTATTAGTAGGCCGTATTGCAAGTGAATTAAATGTGGATGCAAAAGATATTCAAACTGCACAACGTGCAGCTGCCATTTACAAATTTGACCTAGTAACAAATATGGTTGGTGAATTCCCTGAATTACAAGGAATTATGGGTGAAATTTACGCGAAAAATTACGGGGAGACTCCAGAAGTAGCTAGAGCAATTCGTGAACATTATATGCCAATTAGTGCTGATGGTGAATTACCTTCATCAGTACCAGGGGCATTATTAGCGATTGCAGATAAATTAGATACATTCTTAAGCTTTACAGCAGCAGGTATGTTACCAACAGGTTCAAACGACCCTTATGCATTACGTCGTCAAGTAATGGGATTAGTGCAAATTGTCGAAGCATTTGATTGGCATTTAGAAATTGAAGAATTTGCTAAATTATTATTAGGGTTAGATTATGCAGAATTTTTAGAAGATAAAAAAGAAGATGTCCAAGCATTCGTTTTAGGATTTATTCGTGAAAGACTTGCTCAAAGAATGACTACAGTAACAAAGCGTCATGATATTATTGAAGCTGTATTGAATTCTAACTCTAAGAGTGTACCAGAACAAATGAAAGCTGTAGCTGTGTTAGAAAAAGAAGTATCTAATGCGGCAATCAAAGATATTACTGAAGCATTAAACCGAGTGATTAATATTAGTTCAAAAGGATTTGCAGAAGCTCGTCATTCTTCAGAATACTCAATAGATAAAGTTGAAACTGAAAGTGAACGTCAATTAGTAGAATCAATTGCTACTTTAAGAAAAGACTTCGAGAACTATTCAGCTCAAGAAAAATTAGCTGCATTTGCATCGATTACTCCAAAAATTCATGAATTCTTTAATGAAAATATGGTCATGGTCGATAATGAAGAAATTCGTACAAATCGTTTACGTTTCTTACGTGAATTAGCACTAATGATTTTAGAGTTTGCTGACTTTACAGAGTTAATTGTTAAATAGTCACTAAAAATATGAAAGGAGAGAATCCTATTGGCAGTTTTTTATGATCGTGCGACGATATGGGTGAAAGCCGGAGACGGTGGTAACGGTATGGTAGCATTTAGAAGAGAAAAATACGTCCCAGATGGAGGTCCTGCTGGTGGAGATGGCGGACGAGGCGGTAGTGTCATTTTTAAAGTCGATTCAGGACTTAGAACGTTATTAGATTTCCGTCACAAACGTCATTTTAAAGCAAAACCTGGTGAAAATGGGATGAGTAAAAGTATGTATGGTCGTGGAGCAGATGACTTAATTGTTAAAGTACCTGCTGGAACGATTGTTCGTAATGCTCAAACAAAAGAATTGATTGCAGACCTAGTAGAAGTAGATCAAGAAGTAGTAGTAGCAAAGGGTGGTCGTGGAGGCCGTGGAAATATTCGCTTTGCTACTCATAAAAATCCTGCTCCAGATATTGCTGAAAATGGAGAACCAGGAGAAGAATTTGAAATTGAATTAGAATTAAAAGTATTAGCAGATGTTGGTTTAGTTGGATTCCCATCTGTAGGAAAATCAACTTTATTATCGGTGATTTCTAGTGCAAAACCAAAAATTGCGGATTATCATTTTACAACTTTAAATCCACAATTAGGGATGACACAAGCTCCAAACGGTGAACAATTTGTTGTAGCCGATCTTCCTGGATTAATCGAAGGAGCTCATATGGGTGTTGGTTTAGGAATCCATTTCTTAAAACATATTGAACGTACAAAAGTATTACTGCATGTTATTGATATGGCTTCAATGGAAGGAAGAAATACTTACGAAGATTATCAAGTGATTATGCAAGAACTAGGTTCTTATCATTTAAGATTACTAGAACGTCCAATGATTATTGTGGCAAATAAAATGGATCAACCACAGTCTGAAGAATTATTAGAACAATTTAAAAAAGATTTACAAGAAAACTTACCAGATGGTCAAGAAATGCCAGAAATATTCCCGATTTCTGCTTATCGTAAAGATGGCTTACAAGCACTACTAGCAAGAACAGCAGAAATATTAGAAGAAACAGAATTCTTCCCATTAGATGAAGTACAAGAAGCTCAAACGCATATGGTTTATGGGTTAGAAGAAGAACGACCATTTGATATTACTAGAGATCCTGATGGTACATGGGTATTATATGGAGATAAATTAGAAAAATTATTCTTAATGACGAATATGGAACATGATGAATCTGTGATGCGTTTTTCCCGTCAATTACGTGGAATGGGTGTCGATGCTGCCTTACGTAGTCAAGGTGCTGAAAATGGAGACATGGTTCGAATTCGTAAGTTTGTCTTTGAATTTGTCGATTAGGTGATGTCATGATTGATAGAACTGAAATTGAAAAACGAGATTATATCGCAGCTTTTGATGGTTTAAGAGCCATTGCGATTATGAGTATCGTAGGCCATCAAATGATGGCTTACCGTATTCCAGGTGGATTTCTAGGCTTAAATATATTTTTACTATTATCAGGCTATTTTATGACCGCTAGTCTAATGGATTCTTTAATGAAAAATGGAAAAGTACCATTAAAGTCATTTTTAATAAAAAGATTAAAACGAATTATTGTCCCAACTTTTGCGATGATAGTAGCAGTAATTTTCTATTTACTGTTATTTCAAAGGGAACTCTTAGTGAATTTAAGAAGTACAATGGTTTCCAATTTATTCTTTATGAATAACTGGTGGCAAATTATTCAGGAAAATGATCATGCGATAACGGTATTAACGCAATCACCATTTTCTCATTTATGGTATATGTCATTAGCAGTTCAATATTATCTATTATGGCCAATTTTATTTGTATTTTTAAGTGTGATGATAAAAAAACATCAAGTGTTACAAAAGGTCATCATTGTTCTTTTAGTAGCTTCTGTTATATTAATGATGACGAAAGATGTTTCAAATGCTCATTTCTTAAGAATTTTCTTTGGAACGGATACACGTGCTTTTTCTGTTTTAACGGGAGCAGTTGTAGCGTTATTATTCCCGATTCAAAAGTTTTATGGGGAATACAAGCAAAAATATCGTTATGAGTCAGTGATTCGTTTTGTCCCCATTGTATTATTAGTTTTAAGCTTATTTACAATGAAAGAGCATAGTCATCTAGCTTTTAGAGGTGGAATGTTTATTTTCGATATGGTTGTAGCAGCTTTAATCATGATTTCATTGCATCCTAAATCAGTTACATCAATTATTTTCCGTTTAAAACCTTTAACAGTTATCGGGAGAAGAAGTCTTTCTTATTATTTATGGTACTTACCATTATCGGTTTTATACCAAGCTAATATTGGAGATACAAGTTCTACCCCCGTTTTACATAGAATGGTAGAAATTGTGTTATTAGTTATTTTAGGAGAACTTTGGTATCAATTATTTGAAAGAGGAAAATTCACTAAAGTAATGCAAGGATTAACATCACAGTGGAGTCATTCAACACGAAGAACAGTAACAGTAGTGTATTATATTTCGATTGTCATGATTTTAGTAATTGGATTTATTCAAGCAAGTCCAAGATTATCTGCTCAAGAATCAGCTTTACAAGAAGTATTATTAGCTAGTGAATCTTTATCAAAAAATACTCGAAATACAGATAAAAAAATCGTTAAAACAATTAATAATATTCAAGGACTGAGTCGAGAAGAAACGGTATTTAGTTCGAATACTTCTATTACTTTTATTGGTGATACGATGTTATTAGCGATGGCTCAAGAAATTCCAACATTATATCCAAATGCCGTGATTAGTGCCAATCGAGATCTTCAAGTGTATGAACTCGGTGGAATGATTGACCAATTGAAACAACAAAAACAATTGGGAGATATCATTGTATTAATGGTTGGAAGTAACGGAGCTTATACGAAGGGACAATTAGATGCTGTTTTAAAAAATATTGGAATGGATAAACAAATATTTTTAGTGTCAAATACGATTAATCGTACATGGCAACGTGAAATTAATCAAATTGCGAATCAATTAGCCGATAAATATTCAAATGTTTATTATATTGATTGGAAAACTGAAGCAAGTACACATCCAGATTGGTTCTATGAAAAAGCATCAATTGTTAATACTACTGGAGCCCATCAACAAGGATTATGGATTGCTAAAATGATTTATCAAACATTAAGAGGTAGTTAGGAGCAAGTATGGAATTACAATTTTTAGGTACAGGTGCTGGAGTTCCAGCCAAAATGAGAAATGTTTCGTCAATCGCTTTGAAACTATTAGATGAAAGAAATGAAATCTGGTTATTTGATTGTGGAGAAGCAACGCAACAACAAATTTTAAACACAACTATTCGACCAGGAAAAATAAAAAAAATATTTATTACGCATCTTCATGGAGATCATATTTTTGGCTTACCAGGTTTATTAACGAGTCGCTCATTCCAAGGTGGAGAAGATGAATTAACCGTTTATGGACCAAAAGGCATTAAACGTTTTATTGATGCAAGTATTTCAGTTTCATATTCTAAACTTAGCTATCCATTGAAAGTTATTGAATTTGAAGAGGATGGATTATTATTTTCGGATCAACAATTTAAAGTAGAAGCGATGAAGTTAGAACATGGTATTCCTTCTTATGGATTTAGAATCACAGAATCTGACCAAATTGGTGAATTAAAAGCTGATGAATTAAAAGCGCTAGGAGTGCCGTTTGGTCCAGTTTTTGGTCGATTGAAACGTGGGGAAGTTGTCACATTAGAAGATGGTCGTGTCATTGATGGAAAAGACTATGTCAGCGAGGATATTAAGGGACGTGTTGTTGTCATTTGTGGAGATACAAGATTCACTCCTAAAAGTATTACTTTAGCGCAAAATGCGAATGTTCTTGTCCATGAAGCAACCTATGAAGCAGATAAAGAAAAAACTGCTCGTCAACATTTCCATTCAACGAGTAAACAAGCGGCAACGATTGCTTTAGAAGCGAATGTTCAACAATTATATTTAACTCATATTAGTGCCCGTTATTTAGGTCACCAAGTGAGTCAATTAGAACAAGAAGCTCGTAAAGTATTCCCGCAAACAAAAGTAGTTAAAGATTTTGATACATTTACGATTGGAAGAAATTAATATGGTAAAACGTGAACAGTTTTCAATAAATGGGAAAATGGTATTGATTACAGGAGCTAGTGGAGGCTTAGGCGAACAATTAGCTTATGAATGTGCCAAACAACAAGCCGGTTTAATATTAGTGGCAAGACGTGAAGAAGTCTTAAAACAAGTAGCCAATACATGCCAACAATGGACGAATCAACCAGTTTATTACTATGCCTGTGATTTATCAAAAGCAACTGAAGTAGAATTGTTATTAGAAAAAATACAATCTATTGATGTAGACGTAGTCATTAATAATGCAGGAAGAGGCTATTTAAAACAAGCCGTTGATCTATCAAAAGAAGAAATTGAAGAGATGTTACAATTGAATTTATACACTTTAATTCAAACGACGCAACATTATCTTTCAAAATTTATTAAGAAAAAATCAGGAATGTTTGTACAAATTGCTTCTCAAGCAGGGAAAACAGCAACTCCTAAAACTTCGGTTTATTCAGCTTCAAAATTTGGAGTGTTAGGTTATTCCAATGCTTTGCGTTTAGAATTAAAAGAACAAGGCATTCATGTAATGACGGTCAATCCTGGACCAATTGCGACTCAATTTTTTGAAAAAGCAGAACCAACAGGAAAATATTTAGCAAGTGTCTCTCAATATGTTTTAACAAGTGAGGAAGTCGCAAGAGAAATTGTTCGAGGAATGGAACTTCAAAAAAGAGAAGTGAATGTACCGTATAGTATGAATCTTGCAGCAAAATTAAACTTTTGTTTTCCAAAAATTGGAGACTTTAGTATTTTAAAATTATTTAATAAGAAATAAGTTCTGGAGGTGATAGGATGTCTTTTGCAAATGCTAAATGGGATTTGGTCAATAAAGAAATAGAGGAAAGTTCAAAAGAAATTGCGAAAGCATTAGGACTTTCTCCTTTATTGATTCAAATTTGTAGGAGAAGAGGATATCAAACTGAGGAACAAATTCAAGAATTTCTATCATCTTCACCGACATTATGGCATGATCCATATTTAATGTATGATATGGAAAAAGCGATTCAACGGATTCAACAAGCGATTGAAACGGGTGAAAGTATTTTAATATTCGGGGACTATGATGCTGATGGTATTACTAGTACAGCGGTATTATACGAAACATTAGAAATGATGGGAGCACAAGTAGAATATTATTTACCGAATCGTTTTATAGATGGATATGGTCCAAATATTCGTGTTTTTGAAGAGTATCTTGAAAAAGGAGTATCTTTAATTATAACGGTTGACTGTGGAATTGCAGCTCATGAAAGTGTTGAATGGGCAATGAGTCAACAATGTGATGTTATTGTAACAGATCACCATGAAATTCCTCCTGTTCTCCCTAAAGCTTATGCAGTCATTCATCCTCGTCATCCTGATGGTGAGTATCCCTTTGGAGATTTATCTGGAGCAGGAGTTGCTTTTAAATTAGCACATGCCTTATTAGGAGAACTTCCTGTTGAATTAGCTGAAATTGCCTGTATTGGAACAATTGCGGACTTAGTTAGCTTAACAGATGAAAATCGTAGTTTAGTAAAATTAGGCTTGCAACAATTAAATCAAACAGAGAGAATTGGATTAAGTTATTTATTTCAAGAATTACAATTAACTCCTGGTTCAATAGATGAAAAAACAATAGGATTTCAAGTAGCTCCTTGTTTGAATGCTCTTGGAAGACTTGGAGATGCGACTCCAGGGGTTGCTTTATTTACGACTTTTGATGATGAAGTCGCCCAAGAAGTTGTGACTTTAATGCAACAAGAAAATGCTAAGAGAAAACAAATTGTAGATGATATTACAGCTGAAGCATTGGAATTAGCTAAAGCTCAAATAGATCAAAAAGTGTTAGTATTAGCTCAATCTAATTGGCATGAAGGTGTATTAGGAATTGTTGCGAGTCGAATCGTCGAACATTTACAAAAGCCGACGATTGTTTTAGGAATTCAAACAGATGGATTAATGGCAAAAGGTTCTGCAAGATCTTGCGCACAGTTTAATCTCTATGATGCACTATCTGCTTGTCAAGACACTTTGGCTAAATTTGGTGGACATCATATGGCTGCTGGACTCAGTATCGAAACAGTAATGCTACCAGGATTTATGGAAGCTATCGAGACTTATGCGAAACAACATCCTGAATTATTTGAAGAAGAAAAAGTGATTAATATTGAAGAAGCATTATCACTTTCTCAAGTAAATGTTGAGTTTATTAATTCTCTTCAAGCATTAAAACCTTATGGAACGAATAATACTGAACCGATTTTTAAAATTAGTTCCGTAACAGTAGGTCAAAAACAAAAGATTGGAGCTCAGCAACAACATTTAAAATTAACGTTGAATTCTGAACAGCAACAGTTACAAGCGTTAATCTTTAATAAAGGAGAATGGGCGGATAGCTTAAATCTTCAAGCAGAGGTTGAAGTCATTGGAACTTTAGAAATCAATGAATGGCAACAAAATCGCTTGCCTCAATTAATGTTAAAAGATATCGCTGTTAAAGATGCATTAATTTTTGATTGGCGTACAAATAAAATTCGCCCAGAACATTTATCATTGAAGAAAGCAGCTTATTTAGTTGAAAGAGATGCCCTAAAACCATTAGTGAGTGAAAGAATTGATACAACTTCTAACGTCTTTTCGATGGAAGAATGGATACAAGAAGTAAAACAAGCAGATTTTGATTCGCTTGTATTCTTTGATTGTCCGCAATCTAAAGAAGTCATTCAAGAATTTCGTAAACATTCGTATACGCAAAAAATGTATATTATTGCGTATACACCTAAATCTATTATGACAATGGGAATCCCAACAAGGGAACGATTTGTGGCTGTTTACCAATATTTAAAAACACATCCCACAGTTCCCTATAATGAAAAAACTGGAGAATTAGCTACTTATTTAAAAATTCCTTTAGAGCAATTTAAAGTGATTTTAAAAGTGTTTTTTGAATTGAAATTTGTTATAATAGAAGACGGCTGTTTAAAATTAAATCCAGATTCCACATCTATGGATTTAATGCAGTCAACTTTAATGAAACAATTGCAAGAAGAACTTTGGCTCGAAAGAGTATTTATCTATAGTCAATTTTCCGAATTAACAAATTGGCTGACAAATATGGAGGAATAAAAATGAATTTAAAAAATTACATTGCAAGTGTACCAAACTATCCTAAAGAAGGAATTATTTTTAGAGATATCTCTCCTTTAATGGCAGATGGGAAGGCATACCAATATGCGACACAACAAATTGTAGATTATGCAAAAAGTAGAGGAGCTGACATGATTGTTGGTCCGGAAGCTCGTGGATTTATCGTTGGATGTCCTGTTGCCTATGAATTAGGAATTGGTTTTGCACCTGCTCGTAAAAAAGGAAAATTACCTCGTGAAACAGTTTCTGTAGAATATGATTTAGAATATGGTACTGCTGAATTACATTTACATAAAGATGCTGTAAAACCAGGACAAAAAGTATTAATTTGTGATGACTTATTAGCGACAGGTGGAACTATGGATGCTTGTGCAAAATTAGTTGAAAAATTAGGCGGAGAAGTCGTTGGTTTAGCATTTTTAGTGGAATTAACAGACTTAAAAGGCCGTGAAAAAATCGAAGGATATGACATCTTTACATTGATGGAATACACAGAAGACGAAAGATAAAGAAATAGATTTTTCTGAAGTAGTAACGAAAGCCATGATATTCGGATTTGCGAATATCATGGCTTTTATGCTTATCTAATGCTTTCTAATATTTTTTGTACTGTTTCTAGATTAAAATGTTTTTGCTCTTTCAGTAATTGGATAATTTGTGGAATTTCTTCTTCTGTTGCTCCAGCTGTTAAAGCTAGAGATTTTACTTGTAAATTCATATGTCCTTTTTGAATGCCATCGGTTACTAATGCTTTTAATGCAGCAAAATTTTGTGCTAAACCTATAGAAGCAATAATTGCTGCTAATTCTTTAGAGGATGGATTCATTAATAATTCATGAGAAAATTGAGCAGCTGGATGAATCGAAATGGAACCACCAACTGTTCCAATTGGCATTGGAATACTTAATGTTCCGAGTAATTCCTTATCATCATGGATGAACCATTTACTTAAAGGTTGATAAGTTCTGTTAAGAGTTGCATAAGAATGTGCCCCAGCTTCAATGGCTCGCCAATCATTTCCAGTTGCAATAACAACTGCATCAATTCCATTCATAATACCTTTATTATGAGTAGCAGCTCGATAAGCATCTACTTGGGATAGTTCGCTAGCTATTTCAATTCTACGGGCAATTTCTTTACCAGAGATTGTCTTTGTTTCTAAATTTTCAAAAGGAATACGACAAGTAGTCGTGACAACGGAATGAGTTGCTAAATTCGATAAAATTGCCATAATACAAGTTCCATTCGTAAGAATTTCGATTGGAGAAACTAAGGCTTCTAAAATCGTATTTAAAATATTTGCCCCCATTGCTTCCTTTGTATCTACAGAAATATAAAATACGTAAAATGTATGATTTGGATGTTGTTTTTCTTCTACCCAAATCGATTGGATTCCACCACCACGTTTGACAATAGAAGGGTGAGCTTCATGAGCAATTGTAAATAAATGTTCGATTCCCTTTGAAAGTTTTTTCTCTATTTCTTCTATAGAGTATGGGGAATCATAGATCGCAATTTCACCAATCATTTCTCTCTTTTCTTGAGAAGTAGTAAATCCACCAGAACGATGGATGATTTTACAACCATTACTTGCTGCAGCAATGACGGAAGGTTCTTCTGTCACCATTGGAACAGTATAAGTTATACCATTTACGGTAACTTCAGGAACAATTCCAAGTGGTAAGTCATATAGTCCGATTTGATTTTCAATCATTTGATTAGCTACTGATTCTGGCAAGTTAAATCCTTTTAATAAGTTTGATTTCTTTTCATCTGATAAATGAGATAAGTTTGTTAAAATATTTTTTCTTTCTAGCGGTGTTTTTTGATAAAATTTATAAAATAATTGGTCGTTCATATTAAGCCCCCTTAGTTGACTCTAGTATAACAAATTTATTAGTATGAGGGGAAGATACAAGAAAAAATGTTTCAAATACTGTATACTAGAAAACAAGGAGTGATGAAATGAAATTTACAAGAACAATTCAAGAACGTTTATTTATTGTAGAAGCAAAAGAGGCTTACCAAAAAGAAGCAGAAGACTTATTAACGATTGTAGAAGATTATTTTGAAGAAAATTTAGAAGAATTAAATCAATTGATTCCAATTCATTATGGAAATATTAAAGTTGTATCCATTGAAAATGAGTATCATGTTTGCGTTCCAAATTATGAACAAAAACAATTAGAGGAATGGATTACAGATTGTAGTTATTTCTTAGAGATTGTTCAAAAAACATTTAAAGCAGGGAAACGTACGAAAACATTAGGGAAGTTAGTTCCATTCCGTTTTGATAGTCCTGTTATTATTGCAAATCATACATTTGAAGTGGAAGATTTTTATGCGCATCGTTTTGATGATGAAACATGGTATGTAGCACCTGTGGATCAAGAAATTGAATCTCAACCATTATCAGGGGCAAAAGCTTATGAAATTTTCCCGGATTATCCTAACTTTTATGAAATAATGCATTTACCAACAGATACAATTGTGATTTTCCATAAAGGAGAAATTGTATCGGTATTAAATGAAAATAGTGAAGATATTTGGAATTAATAGGAGGCTGCTATGACGGTTGACGTAATTTGCCAAATAGAGCGTACAATTCTTCCTTATGAATGTGATTGGAAAGGGAATTTATTATTAAGCCAAGCTCTAGGAATGATGATGTTAGCTTCTAGAAAGCAACAACAACAATTACAAAATCCAAACTTAATTTATGAAAAGGGCTATACATGGATCGTGATTCAACACGAAATTGAGATTCATCGTATGCCAAAAGTAGATGAAGAAGTTATCATTGAAACACAAGCGATTAGCTATAATAAATTTTTTACTTACCGTGAATATCGTATTCTTTCAAAAGAAAGAGAAGAGTTGTTTGAATGTATCACGACATTTGCAATGCTTGATATGAAGGCACGCAAAATTGTTTCAATAGATGAAGAAGTTGTGTTGGAATATCCATTATCAATTGGAAAAGAAATGAGAAAAGCAACTCGAATTCCTAAAAAAGATTTTACAGATGCACCAATAGGAGAATACAAAATTCGAATCAATGATATTGATGCTAATCTTCATGTTAATAATGCTCGTTACTTTGATTTTGCATTTAGTGAATTAGGAATGAATTATTTAAATGAGCATCAGTTGAAACAAGTTGTGATTAAATACGAAAAAGAAGTATTACCAGAATCAACGATTGTATGTTCGACTATATGGGAAGAAAATCAAGAGAGAAGACAAACGTATCATTTAATTTCGCAAGATGGAAATCGATGTGCGAATATTCAAATGGAATGGGAAGAAATCGTATAAAATAGTTTGCATTTTGTTCAAACATCTGATACAATAATTTTTGTGTAAAATATGCAGCAGAAATAAGAGAAGCTCGTCAACAGTCCTATCCATTAAGAGGAAGGTAGTAACCACGGCTGCAAAGGTGAACCCTAGTAGAGACTGCACGAATCTACTGTTTCGCAATTATTTTACTCCAAAAAAAATTTTTTATTATTGGAGGAATGTTCAATGTCACGTTACACTGGACCAAGCTGGAAGTTATCTCGTCGTTTAGGCATTTCACTTTCAGGAACAGGAAAAGAAATCGCTCGTCGTCCATACGCACCAGGTCAACACGGACCAAACAGCCGTAAAAAATTATCTGAGTATGGTCAACAATTACAAGAAAAACAAAAACTACGTCATATGTATGGTATGAACGAACGTCAATTTGCTACTTTATTCAAAAAAGCTGGCAAAATTAAAGAAGGTAAACATGGTGAAAACTTCATGCTCCTTCTAGAACAACGTTTAGATAACGTAGTTTACCGTTTAGGATTAGCTTCAACTCGTCGTCAAGCTCGTCAATTAGTAAACCACGGTCACGTTACTGTAAATGGTAAACGTGTAGATATCCCTTCATTCCAAGTACAAGTTGGAGATGTTGTTGGTGTTCGTGAAAAATCACGTAACTTAACAATCATTAAAGAATCTTTAGAATCTTTATATGGACGTCCAGAATTTGTTACATTTGATGAAGAAAAATTAGAAGGTTCATTAAACCGTCTACCATTACGTGATGAGTTAACATCTGATGTTGACGAATCATTAATCGTTGAATATTATAACAAATTAGGCTAGGATTATTCCTAGATTTATCAAACTCAAGAATCGTTAAAATAGTAGCGATTCTTGAGTTTTTTATATTTTAAATTTCAGTTAGAATCAAATGATATTTTTTATAATAGAAAAGCTAAATTAGTTGAAACAATTTTCAATTGATGATAATATATATCCTGTATCATTAGGGATATTATGTGTAAAAGGAAAAGTTCCTTAATATTTCAGGAAAAGGAGGCAGTTTATGAGTCAAGTCATTCCTGAAGAAACGCTGAATCAGATTCAATCGCAAGTAAATATTGTCGATATTGTAAGTCAGTATGTTTCTTTGAAAAAACGAGGGAAGAACTATTTTGGCCATTGTCCTTTTCATGATGAACGGACACCTTCATTTTCAGTAACTGAGGAAAAACAAATCTATCATTGCTTTAGTTGTGGTAGAGGAGGAACTGTTTTTTCATTTATTTCAGAAATTGAAGGACTTTCTTTTGTTGAATCCGTAGCAAAAGTTGCAGAATTAGCTCAAATCCCATTTGAAAATAAATATTCGAGTTCTCGACCATCGGTTCAAGATACTCATCAACCGCTAATAACAGCACATGAAAAAGCTGCTGAGTTTTATCAACATGTGTTATTACAAACACGTGGTGGTGAAAAAGCTTTAGAGTATCTTCAAAACAGAGGATATACATTAGAGACTATTCAAACCTTTAAAATGGGATTAGCATTAAAAGATCGCACTTATGTGACGAATTTAATCAAACAGATTCCATTAACACCTCAACAAATGGAAGAATCAGGATTATTCATTTCAAGAAATGGTGATTTTATCGATCGTTTTTATCATCGAATTATGATTCCACTTCGTAATGAACAAGGGAAAGTGATTGCTTTTTCTGGTCGAATTTTACCTAATGATGAGGAAATGGTTGATGAACAAGAAGCGAAATATTTAAATAGTTCAGAAACACCTATTTTTAATAAGCGACATTTCTTATTCAATTATGATTTAGCAAAATCAGCGATTCGTAAATCAGGACAAGTTGTCTTATATGAAGGATATATGGATGTCATTGCTTCTTGGCAAGCTGGTGCTAAAAACGGTGTAGCATCAATGGGTACCTCATTAACAAAAGAACAAATCCAAATCTTATCACGTGTAGCAAACGAAATTATTATTGCTTATGATAGTGATAGGGCAGGTTTAGATGCAACAAATCGGGCAATTGAATTATTGCAAGAAAATTCAGCTTTAACGATTTCAATCTTATCTTTAGATGCTGGAAAAGATCCTGATGAGTTTATTCAACAAAGAGGAGCGGAAGCTTATCTTGAACAATTAGCTCATCATACAGAATCTGTTTTTCAGTTTAAAAAGAGATATTTTTCAAAACAATATCGATTAGAAATTGAACGAGAAAAAGTACAATTTTTAGAACAAATGACGATTGAATTAGCAAAAATTTCTAAACCTATTGAACGTGAATTTGCGATTAAATCATTAGCAGATGAGTTCGGAATTTCGGTAGAATTAATTTCTAGTCAAGTCAATTTTGTTCAGAGAAAATTCAAACAACAATCTTCTCACTCAACAGGGGATTGGACGGCAAGTCCTATGAAAATTTCACAGGATAGTCCGAAGGAAGTTTCTCAAAAGCAACTTCTGTATCGTCTATTACATTCTCCGGAAGCATGGAGTTATTTAGCAAGAGAAAATGAAGAGTTTGAATTTCCTTATGTAGATTATCAACAATTTTATATTTTGTTGAGAAGCTATCGTGAGCAGCATCTTGAAGAATTACTTGTACAAGAATTTATGAATTTTTTAGATGAATCCGATGCAGTGAATCGTAATTTATTATCGATGATTGAATGGCTAGAAATGCCTGAAGAATGTACGGAAAAAGAAATTCATGACTTAATGTACTTTTTATCAAAAAAAGAAGATTTAAAACAACAATATCAAAGATGTTTGCAAGAATTAAAAGAGGCTCAGTTATTAAATGATAAAATGAAAGCAAATCAGTTAATGATGGAGCTAATTAATATACAGAAACAATTAAAAAAATCATGAATGGAGGAATAGTGGATGACAGTTGAAAACAATAAGAATGGTCAAACGCTAAAAGAAGCTACAAGTAAATTGTTAGCAGAACGAAAATTGTTTGGACAAATTTTATATGATGATTTATCAGCGCAAATTGCGATTCCATATGAATTAGATGCAGAAGGAATGGATAAATTAATCCAACAATTCGAAGATGCTGGTGTGAGTGTAGTAGATGCAGATGGTGGACCAACTAGTCGTCAATTATCTTCAGAATCTGCAAAAGAACCTGAAGTAGAAATGACAGAAGACGAAACAGCTTTATCGTCAAATGTAAAAATTAATGACTCTGTTCGTATGTATTTAAAAGAAATTGGACGTGTTCCATTATTAAGTGCGGATGAAGAAGTAAATCTTGCTTTAAGAATTCAACAAGGAGATCAAGAAGCAAAACAAGATTTAGCAGAAGCAAACTTACGTTTAGTAGTTTCAATTGCGAAACGTTATGTAGGACGTGGAATGCAGTTTTTAGATTTAATTCAAGAAGGAAATATGGGATTAATGAAAGCTGTTGAGAAATTCGACCATACAAAAGGATTTAAGTTCTCAACATATGCTACATGGTGGATTCGTCAAGCAATTACTCGTGCCATTGCTGACCAAGCACGTACGATTCGTATTCCAGTTCATATGGTAGAAACGATTAATAAATTAGTTCGTATTCAAAGACAACTATTACAAGATTTAGGACGCGAACCTACTCCTGAAGAAATTGGAGCAGAAATGGATTTACCAACTGAAAAAGTGAGAGAAATTCTAAAAATTGCTCAAGAGCCAGTCTCATTAGAAACTCCAATTGGGGAAGAAGATGATTCACATTTAGGAGATTTTATTGAAGATGATAATGCAACTAGTCCAGCTGAACATACAGCGTATGCATTATTAAAAGAACAATTAGATGAAGTATTAGAACAATTAACGGATCGTGAAGAAAATGTATTACGTTTACGTTTTGGTCTAGACAAAAATGGAGAAATCCGTACATTAGAACAAGTAGGCCAAGTATTTGGAGTTACTCGTGAAAGAATCCGTCAAATTGAAGCGAAAGCACTTCGCAAATTACGTCATCCAAGTCGTTCAAAACAATTGAAAGATTTCTTAGACTAATATTGATGGAGACTGGGCAGTAGCCTAGTCTCTTTATTTATAAATGAAAGGAGAAACTTATGTTTCGTCAAATTTTAAATGGTTTTTGTATGGCATTAGCCGATAGTGTTCCCGGAGTTTCTGGAGGAACAGTAGCTTTTATTATGGGATTTTATGACCAATTTATTGGTTCTATTCATGATATGGCATTTGGAAGTAAAAAGGAGAAGAAAGAAGCTTTTACTTATTTAGTAAAATTAGGAATTGGTTGGGGTATTGGAATGGTCAGTGCCATTTTAGTATTATCTTCATTATTTGAATCACATATTTATGGAGTAAGTTCTTTATTTATTGGATTTATTGCAGGAGCCATTCCTTTAATGATGATGGAAGAAAAAGAATCTTTGAAAAAACCATTAATTGGAATTTTTTATATTCTTCTAGGGGTAGCGATTGTAGCTGGAATTACTTGGATGAATTCTCGTACAGGTAAAGGCAGTTTTGATTTAAGCCAGTTTTCTCTTGTAGCTTCCATTAAATTATTCTTTATTGGAATGATTGCTATTTCAGCAATGTTTTTACCAGGAATTTCTGGTTCAACTTTATTATTAATTTTTGGAGCTTATATTCCAGTCGTTTTTGCGGTAAAAGCAGTGTTAACTTTCCAATTAGCATATGTTCCAAGTTTAGCTATTTTTGGTTTAGGGGTGTTAGCTGGAGCTTTATTTGTAGTTAAAGCCATTAAATATTGTTTAGAACATTATCGTAGTCAAATGATTTATGGTATTATTGGAATGATGATTGGTTCATTTTATGCGATTATAATGGGACCAACGACATTAAAAATTCCACAAGAAGCTATGAATTTTTCAACATTTTCACCAATTGCAGCTTTAGTTGGTTTGTTATTAGTATTAGGATTACAAAAATTAAAAGAAAAGGATTCTAAATAGATGACAGAATTACAAATTCTTGATGGATTTCAAAAATTACACAATCCAACATTAGATTCTATCATGATTTTTATTACTTCATTAGGAAATGTTGGATTCATTTGGCTAGCTATAATTGCAGTTTTGTTAATGAATAAGAAAACAAGAACTTTAGGGATTCTGCTAGCTATTGCGGTAGTAATCAATACAATTTTGTGTAATGGTCTCCTTAAACCAATTGTGGCTAGAACACGTCCGTATGAGGTTAATTCAGCGGTTTCTTTATTAATTTCAAAACCATTAGATTATTCATTCCCATCAGGGCATACAGCTATTTCATTTACAGTAGTTAGTGTATTGTATTTCCTTCGTATGAAAAAGTACTGGATTATGGCTTTCGTTTTAGCAAGCCTCATTGCTTTTTCAAGAATGTATTTATATGTTCATTACCCAACAGATGTACTAGCAGGAGTAATCGTAGGAACATTCAGCGGATGGATCTCAGTAAAATGGAGCCAATCAAAATATAGAAGATTTGTATAAGAAAAAGGTATAAAAGCAGAGCAACAGCAAAGCTTTTATACCTTTTTACTTCGAAACTAAATATTAAATATTTTTTATCCATCTAACTATCTTTTTGAAATTCATAATCAATCCAATAACAATTAACGCAAATACTACTGTAACAATTAAAACACCTGACATATAAATTCCTCCTTTATAGAAAAAGCTTTCCATAATGATTTTAAACAGTTGATCGAATAGAATTTTTGATTAAAATTTATAAAAAGTATCTCCATTTTTATACCTTTGAGGATCTATAACTATCATAATAAAACCTCCAATTTATTAAATTAAAATTTGATAACGCTTTCTTGTGAATATTATACCTTATTTAGTACGCTAAATAAAGTAGGAATAAAAAAATTTGAATAGGGAAAAAGAGCAAAAGATAACCTTTATCATAGACTTCGTTTAGCTAGAGTCCGTTGCTAACGAATTAAATATAAGAATTTCAGACAAGAAAAGAAATACAATCAATTGCGAAAAAGAGTAAATGAATGTTCCCTCCATAGACTTCTTACAGTAGTATGAGTAATAGAATCTGCAGAAGCAGATTCTATTACTGGAAAAATCAAGACTATAGGCTTGATTTTTAGCCAAGAGACACCAAAGGTGGCTACTGGCGTCCAAATACTACTGTACCCAAGAAGTCTATAAACAAGATTTACTATTTTAGAATAAGTCCAATCTTCCCCAAACCCATTGCAATCACAAAAATTTTTGGTAAACTAATAATTATGTAATTGAGAATGATTATCAATTAGAAAGGAGAGATTATGAAATTTAAGCATTTAAGCATCCTTTTGCTCATTCTATCATTAATATCTTTATCAGTTGGAGCACAAACATTTTCTTGGGAACTATTTATCCAACAAGATGTTAAAATGCAACAAGTCTTTTGGTTATCTCGAGTTCCAAGACTATTGAGTGTGATATTAGCTGGAAGTTCAATGAGTATTGCAGGATTATTAATGCAGACAATGACGCAAAATGAATTTGCAGCACCTAGTACAATTGGTACCACTGAAGCAGCGAAATTAGGCTTACTATTAAGTTTATTCTTTTTTAATGGACCTAGCTTATTTCAGAAAATGCTATGTGCTTTTATCTGTTCATTTGCACTTACGATTGTTTTTATTATGATTCAGCAATCTTTACAATTGAAAGAGAAGTGGATGATTCCTTTAGTAGGATTAATTTTTAGTGGAATGATTTCAGCCTTTACCAATATGATATCGTATCAATTTCATCTCGTACAAAGTTTAACGTCATGGACACAAGGATCCTTCTCCATGATTCAAACTCACCAATACGAATGGTTATTCTTTAGTTTAATCATTATTGTTATTTCTACGAAATTAGCTCATGTTTATACGATTGCTAATTTAGGAGAATCGATTAGTTTGAATTTAGGAATTTCTTATAAGAAATTAGAATGGTTAACACTATTACTCGTTTCACTTACAACGAGTGTTACGATGATAACAGTAGGTTCACTTCCTTTTATAGGGATTATTATTCCAAATTTAGTACGATATTTATCGGGAGATGATTTAAAAAAGACCATTCCACAAACAGCTTTATTAGGTGCAGTACTAGTTCTAGCATGCGATATTGTAGCTCGATTAGTTATTCCGCCTTATGAAGTATCAGTTAGTCTGATTTTAGGGATTGTTGGAGCAGTACTTTTAATTAGTCAAATCTTAAGAATTAGCTCGCAAAGAAGGGGGAGAGTTCGTTGAAGAAAAGAACCCTTCTATTAACCATTACACTAGTAAGCTTATTACTTATTATCAGTGCTATTTTCTTATTTTTTCCAATCGGAAATATGGGAAAATTTTCTTTTCTTTTATTTAAAAAGAGAGTTTTAAAATGGTTAGTCATTTTATTAGTTAGTTTATGTGTTTCAATATCGACCATTAGTTTCCAAACAATTGTACAAAATCGATTTTTAACACCGGGTGTTCTTGGAATTGAGAGTGTCTTTGTATTATTTCAAACGTTGGTTTATTGGGGACAATTAAGTCTAGGAATGGAAACATCGCCAAATCTATGGATTTCAATGTTTACGATTGTGTTGCAGATGATTTTTTTCTTCCTCATTTATCGAGCCTTTAATGATTTATTATCGATTCCGTTTTCGATGCTGTTATTCATTTGTTTAGCGTTTGGAACATTATTTAGAAGTTTAAGTACATTTGTTCAAGTATTAATGGATCCAAATGAATTTGATAAATTGCAAGGAAAATTATTTCCCTCCTTCCAAAGAATGCATCATCAAAGTGAATTAGTCATTATAGTGGTCATATTAACAGCTATCTCAGTAATCTATTTAATAAGAAAACATATGGTGTTAAATGTATTTCACCTTGGGAAAGTTCAAGCACAAATACTAGGTGTAAATGTAGCAAAAGAAGAGAAGTGGATTTTATTAGTAATTGTGTTACTAACAAGTCTATCGACAACATTAGTAGGTCCGATGCAATTTTTAGGATTTATGATTGCTAATGTAACGTATCAATGGATTAAAGATTACCGACACTTACAAATGTGGACTATCGCATTTTTATTAGGAAGTATTTTATTACTAGGAGGGCAACTTGTTATTGAGAAGGTTTTCCAACTTAATATTCCAATTAGTGTTGTTATTGAATGGTTTGGAGGATTATTATATTTTGTATTGTTATTGAAAGGAAGGTACCGTAGTGGAATTAAAAAATATTCATAAAGCATATGATACGGTAGTTGTCGATTCCGTTTCATTAACGATTCCAAAAAATCAGTTAACAGCTTTTATCGGACCAAATGGAGCAGGAAAATCGACTTTAGTTTCCATTATGAGTCGATTATTACAGAAAGATTCTGGTCAATTATGGATTAAAGGTAAAGAAATTGAAGCTTGGAATTCAAAAGAACTCGCAAAAGAATTATCCGTTTTAAAACAAAATCAATCATTTCAAGTATCTTTAACAGTAGAAGAGTTAGTTAGCTTTGGTCGTTATCCTTATTCAAAAGGAAAGTTATCGACACTTGATTATCGAATGATTGATCAAGCATTAAAACATACGAATTTATTAGAGTTAAGAGAACGTTCGATACAAACTTTATCAGGCGGACAAATGCAAAGAGTTTTTATCGCAATGGTATTAGCTCAAGATACAGAAATTATTTTATTAGATGAACCATTAAATCATTTAGATTTAAAACAAGCGGTAGAAATTATGAAACTACTACGTTATATGGTAGAAAATCTGGATAAAACAGTCGTTATTGTTATGCATGATTTAAATATGGCAATTAACTTTTCTGATTATTTAGTAGCCTTTAAAGAAGGAAAATGTGAGTTTTATGGCCAAATCATGGATGTGGTAACGAATCAAACCTTATCAGAATTATATGAAATTGATATCGAAGTGATAGAAGTTTCAGGAAAAAAATATATTACAGTAAAGTAGGAGAAAAGTATGAAAAAATTATTAACAACCGTAGTTATGGGAGCAACATTTTTATTAGCTTCTTGTGGTACAAAATCAACAAATGTGACACCTACTACACAAGAAAATTCAGTGAAGCAAGTACAATTAACAGATGGATCAGAAACGGTTGAAGTGAAGTCAAATCCAAAGAAAATTGTGACATTTGACTTAGGTTCAGCAGATACATTACGTGCAATTGGACAAGGTGAAACAATCGTTGGAATGCCAACAAAACCATTACCAACGTATATTAAAGATTTAGGAGAAAAAGTTCAAAATGTTGGAAGCATGAAAGAACCGGATATCGAAGCAATTGCAGCAATGCAACCTGACTTAATTATTGCTTCTGCACGTACAAAAGATTTTATCCCTCAATTAAAAGAAATTGCTCCAACTGTAATCTTTAATGTTGATAGTAAAGATTATTGGGGTTCTGTCCAAAAAAATGTAAAAAGCTTAGCAAGTTTATTTAACGAAGAAGCTCAACAAAAAGCAAGTGACCAAGTAAAAGAATTACAATCAGTTATTGATACAATTGCATCTCAAAATGAAAAACATAGCGAAAAAAGTTTAGCAATTATGTTAAACGAAGGTAAAATGTCTGCATTTGGCGCACAATCACGTTTTGGATTCTTATATCAAGATTTAAAATTCCGTCCAACAGATGCTAAAATTGAAGATAGCAGACACGGACAAGAAATTAGTTTTGAAGGTGTTAGCGAATTAAATCCTGATGTCTTATTTGTATTAAATCGTACATTAGCCATCGGTGGAGATAATTCTAAAGCAGATGCCTTAATGAAAAATGAATTAATTCAAGCTACAAATGCTGTAAAAAATAATAAAGTAGTAAACTTAACTTCTGACTTATGGTATTTAAGTGGTGGAGGATTAGAATCTACTAAATTAATGCTACAAGACTTACAACATGTATTTCAATAATGATTAAGACGACGCAAGTCGTCTTTTTTTGTCCTTATTTTACAATTAACCCTATTAATGAAATAAAATTTTGCTATAATAATGTTAAAGCTTATTCAAAATGAAGGTGATATGATGTCATTGATAAAAATTGAAAACTTAACATTTTCGTATTTTTCATCTACAAAACCTGTGTTTGATAATGTAAGTTTTTCTTTAGACACCAATTGGAAAACGGGGTTAATTGGTAGAAATGGAATCGGAAAATCAACCTTGTTTAAGTTATTATTAGAACAAGAATCTTACCAAGGAAAGATTCATAAAAGTGTTGAATTTGTTCAATTTCCACCTAATTATCTAGATGTTTCAAAGACTGGGATAGAATTGCTGGAAGAGTGGACAGTGCAAGAAGATGAGTGGAAAGTGTATCGTGAGCTTCATCAGTTGAAGTTAGATGAAAGTATTATGGATAGAAAATTTGAAACTCTTTCTAAAGGAGAACAAACTAAACTTCTTTTGGCGATATTATTTACGAAAGATAATGGATTTTTATTGATTGATGAACCAACAAATCATCTTGATGTGAATGGAAGAAAAATTGTATCTGATTATCTGAAGAGTAAAAAAGGATTTCTATTAATTTCTCATGATAGAGATTTTTTAGATGGATGTATTAATCATGTCATTTCTTTTAATCGAAACTCAATCGATGTCCAATCAGGTAATTTTACGTCTTGGTATGAAAATAAAGTATCGAAAGATCAGTATGAGTTTAATCAAAATGAAAAAATTAAAAGTGAGATTGAGCGATTAAATAAGGCAGCAAGGCAGACAAAAGTTTGGTCGAATAAAGTTGAAAATACGAAGAATGGTGTGAAAATTTCTGGTATAAAGCCAGATAAAGGACGTATTGGACATTTGGCGGCAAAAATGATGCAAAAGACAAAAAACTTGGAAAAGCGTCAGCAAAAAGCAATCGAAGAAAAAGAAAAATTATTAAAAGATCTTGAAAGAAAAGATAGTCTATTTCTTTGTCCATTACAACATCACAAATCTTTGTTAGTATCTGCCAGTCAGTTGAGCTATCAATTTGGAGAAAGAAAACTATTTTCTGATCTCAATTTTGAAATTCAACAAGGGGATGTAATTGCTATAAACGGAGCAAACGGTAGTGGAAAATCAACACTTATTAAAATTTTATTAGGGCAATATCTTGACTATATTGGTGAGTTAAAAATAGCAAATCATTTAGAAATTTCATATATTTCACAAGATGCTTCTTTCTTGGAAGGAGATTTAATAAACTATATTAATAGCCAAGGAGTAGATGAAACTACTTGTAGGACCATTTTAAGTAAATTAGATTTTCCGAAACAATTATTTGATACAAATATGAAAAACTATAGTGATGGTCAAAAAAAGAAAGTATTAATTTCTATTAGTCTTTCTAAACCTGCTCATTTATACATTTGGGATGAACCTCTAAATTTTATTGATGTCATTTCAAGAATACAAATTGAGGAACTAATTAAAGAAGTGACACCGACCTTGATTTTAATCGAACACGATCAACGGTTTGTAACTAATATTGCTAATAAAATAATACAATTATAGAAAAGAAACACCTCGCTTAATAAAGCGAGATGTTTCTTTTTTCATTATAGTTATAGTTTATTCTTCCACATCTTCTGCGCTAACACCCATTAAGACTGGTAAAATCATTGGACGGCGAGCTGTTTGTTTATATAAATAAGGATTTAACGTATCGATAATGAGATTACGTAATGATCTCTCATTTAAAGGCTCATCAGCTTCATTAATGAAGGCTTGTAATTCTTCTTTTAATATTTGCTGAGCTTGATTTAATAGTTCACCGGACTCACGCATATAAATAAATCCGCGAGATAAAATTTCAGGTCCTGTTACTAATTCACGTTCATTGTAATCAATAGTTGCAACGACAATCACTAAACCGTCTTGAGATAAAGTTTTACGGTCACGTAAAACGATATTTCCGATATCTCCAATACCATTTCCGTCTACATAAACATCTCCAGCATAGAAATGTCCAGCACGACGAGCAGAGTCACTTGTTACAGCTAAAATATCTCCATTACTTAAAATGAATGAATTCTCTTTAGGAATTCCAACTTGACTTGCTAAGTTAGCTTGGATTTTTTGCATTCTGTATTCACCGTGAACGGGCATGAAATACTTCGGTTTCATTAATCGTAACATTAGTTTTTGTTCTTCTTGAGAACCATGTCCTGAAGTGTGAATATTATTTAATTTACCATGAATAACTTCAGCTCCAGCTTCAGATAGTAAGTTAATCACACGATTTACTGCAGCTGTATTTCCAGGAATAGGAGAGCTTGAGAAGATGACCGTATCTCCAGGTTGTACAGAAATTTGACGGTGATTTCCATTGGCAATACGGCTTAAGGCAGCCATTGGTTCACCTTGAGATCCTGTACATAAAATAATCACTTCTTCAGCAGGATATTGGTTAATATCACGACCATCGATAAATGTATCATCTGGCGCAGAAATATATCCTAATTCACGAGAAGTAGCAAAGCTAGCTTCCATACTACGTCCAAAGACAGCAATTTTACGTCCAGTTGCTACTGCAACATCTGTTACTTGTTTTAAACGAGAAACATTCGATGCAAAAGTAGCGAAAATAATACGACCTTCCACACGTTGAATGATTTCTTTAATCGATTGTCCAACAACTTGTTCTGATTTAGTGAATCCTGGAACTTCTGAGTTCGTACTATCCCCTAAAAGAACTAGGACACCTTCTTCACCAATTTGAGCCATTTTGTGTAAATTAGCTGGTTGTCCTACTGGTGTAAAGTCAAATTTATAGTCTCCTGTAAATACAATATTTCCAGGAGGAGTTTTAATGACAATTCCGAATGCATCTGGAATAGAGTGAGTAGTGCGGTAAAAACTTACTTGAGTTTTTCTAAATTTAATAACCGAATCTTCATCAATTTCATGTAAGATAGCATCTCGAAGTAAGCCATGTTCTTCCAGCTTGTTTCGAATAAGTGACATTGCCAATTTCGTTGCATAAATTGGAATATTCACTTGTTTAATTAAGAAAGGAATACCACCAATATGGTCTTCGTGTCCATGAGAGATGAAGAGACCTTTAACTTTACTTTGGTTTTGAATAATATAGCTATAGTCAGGAATAACATAGTCAATTCCTAATAAATCATCTTCAGGGAACTTAATTCCAGCATCTAAAATAATTAATTCATCCTGGAATTGGACACCATAGGTATTCTTTCCGATTTCACCTAAACCACCAAAAGCGAATACGCCCGTTTCATTATTTTTGATTGTTGGTTTCATTAGTTAAACACCGTAACTTTGAAATCAGGATTTTTTTGTTCATAAGCTAAATGTTTTTCATCTAATTCTTGAATGAATTCAACATTATATTCAGTATTTTCGTCAACTAGGCGACGAGCTTCTACTTTATCTTGTGCTTCTACATATAGAGATAAAGTATTTTCACGACGTGGTGCTTCATTTTTTGATGGTTGGTAAGTAATTTTAAAAATCATTTTATAACTCCTTATTTGTTCAATTTATTTTCAAAAATTATTTTAACATAAAAATACACTTTAAGTACAATTATCTGTGTAGTTTTTGTTGGATTATAGGAAATACATCCTTCGGTTCTTTAGCTACATCACAAGAGAGCTTTCCTGGCTCCATTTGATGATATTTTATAAATTGAATCGGATGCCAATTCGCTTGAATAGCTCCAGTAATATCTGTTTGGATATCGTCTCCAATCATAAAATACTCATCAGCAGAAATTTTTGATTCGACATGATGGAAAGCTTGAATGCTTGGTTTTTTCGCTTGAATAGATTCTGAAATAAACCAAAAATCTTCAGGAATCCATTTGGATAAGTTTAATTGATACAGTTTATTTTTCTGATGGTTTGTTGGACCATTCGTCAAAATAGCGATTTGATATGATTCTTTATTACATTGTTGAAATACTTCAATCCATTCTTCAGAAAGGGTAATAGCATTTAAAGTGTCTTGGTAAGCTTTAATAAAAGCTTGAATTTTTTCAGAGGATAACTCAATCCCTACATCTTTAAAAGTATTGGAAACTCGTTCTTGATGCGATTGAGAAAGAGTAATTTCTTCTGCAGAAAATTTTTCAAAAGCCTCATCACTTCTTTTTTGATAAGTTAAATAGAGACTTTCCGCATCTATACTTGGTGTTGCGAATTGACAAAATGTTTTAAAAAACACTTCACTCTTAGAATAAAGGGTATCATCTAAATCAAATATCACTGCAATTTTTTTATCCAATTACGACAGCTCCTTCAGGAATATATTGTGGTTGAGCTTGGTTAATATGATCATAGAACATGACTCCGTTTAAGTGATCAATTTCGTGCTGAACAACAATCGCTTCATAATCAGTCAAAGTTTTAACTTTTTCGTCACCTTCTGGTGTGAAATATTTTACAGTAATTCTTTGAGGTCGTAATACGACTCCAGGAACGTCTCTATTCACAGATAGACAACCTTCGCCTTCTTTTAAGCAAGTTTTCTTAACAGATTCTCTTAAAATGCGAGGATTAATCCAGACTTCATCAAGTAGAGCAGGTTCATCTTCATATCCAGGAATTAAAAGAGCAATCATTTGAATTTCTTTTCCTAATTGTGGAGCAGCTAAACCAACTCCAGCACGTAATTCATATTTTGCAGCAATTTCTTCGTCTTGACTATTATGTAAAAATTCAAGCATTTCTTTTGCTAAATGCTGCAAGTCATCTGATAATGGAAAACTAATTTTTTCTGCACGTTTTCTTAAAGCAGGGTGACCTTCTAAGACAATATCTTTCATCGTAATCATTTTGTTTTTCTACCTCCTAATAAGCTTTTATCCTTTAGCATTATACCATTTTTTTCCTAAGAACACCATGGTAGAAACCTTCATTCACGACTTTGTCTAGTAAAGTATAAGAATGGGTTAAAAGAAGGGAATAAACTACCCAATAAGGTGTTTTTCTGATACAATGAGAGAGTATTTCATAAGTAAAGGAATTGAAATGATGCTTTTTTGGAAAAAGAAAAAAGAAACGAAAACTATTGAATTAGATAAAACAAATATTCCTCAACACATTGCTGTCATTATGGATGGTAATGGACGGTGGGCAAAAAGTAGAAACCTCCCTCGGATTGCTGGTCATAAAGAAGGGATGAGTACAGTTAAGAAAATTGCGATTGCTGCTGATGAATTAGGAGTAAAAGCGATGACTATGTATGCATTTAGTACTGAAAATTGGAAGAGACCAACCGAAGAAGTGAGCTTTTTAATGAAACTTCCTGGAGACTTTTTTAGTTCATTCATGCCTGAATTGCAAGAGAGAAATATGCGTATTCGTTTGATTGGTTTTACCGATCAATTACCCGAAGCAACAAGACGTGTGGTAGAAAAAGCTGTAGAGGATACGAAAAATAATACAGGAATGACACTTTGTTTTGCCTTGAATTATGGTTCTAGAGCAGAAATACTTCAAGCAGTAAAAGAAATTGCTGTAGATGTTTCTAATGGTGAGTATGAAGCGGAATCTATTAATGAAGAAGTATTTGCGAATCATTTACAAACGAATTTTTTAGGAGATTTATCAGAGCCAGATTTAATGATCCGTACAAGTGGAGAACAACGGTTAAGTAATTTTCTTTTATGGCAATTAGCATATAGTGAATATTATTTTACAGATATTTTTTGGCCAGATTTTAGTAAAGAAGATTTAGAAGAAGCGATTTTAACGTACCAGAAACGTCAGAGACGATATGGAGGATTAATTTCATGAAGACACGTATCATCACTGCCATTGTTGCCTTGATGTTGTTTGTCCCTGCATTAGTCATTGGAGGGCATTTGTTAAAAGTCGTTATTGCATTTTTATCATTTGTGGCTATTTTTGAATTTTTTCAAATGAAGAAATTGTCTATTTTTTCTATTGAAGGAGTCTTAACTCTTATAGCTACTCTATCGATTATTTTTGCAAGAGCACCAATTATTGAATTACCAGTAGGAGTTGATTTCTTTTATATTTTCTTCCTCTGTGTCATGTTATTAATGTCATTAACAGTATATAAAAGTGAGACATTATTTATTGAAGATGTCAGTTTCTTATCTCTTATAGCTTTATATGTTGGTGGAGGATTTTCCGGAATTTTATATGTTCGTGAATATGGTTTTGGAATGGTCGTTTTTGTTTTTTGTATTATATGGGGAACTGATACGTTTGCTTATTTTACAGGAAGAGCATATGGAAAGCATAAGTTAGCACCTGCTATTAGCCCAAATAAAACAATTGAAGGTTCCATTGGTGGAGTGATTGGAGCGATTGGTTTAGGGACTATTGCATTAAAATTATTCAATCCATTAGGATTTCATTTTATTGAAATGACCATTTTAATGATTGCCTTATCCGTATTTGGACAATTAGGTGATTTAGTAGAATCTGCTTATAAACGTAGATTTAATGTAAAAGATTCTGGAAATATATTTCCAGGTCATGGTGGAGTATTAGACCGATTTGATTCAACATTTTTTGCAATGTTTATGTTTCAAATTGTATTGAAATTTATTGGTACTCATTAAGGAGGACATATGATAAAAACAATTATTGCATTTTTATTTGTATTTGGTGTCATTGTGATTATTCATGAATTTGGACACTTTTATTTTGCAAAACGTGCAGGTATTTTAGTAAAAGAATTTGCCATTGGAATGGGACCAAAAGTATTCCAAGTGCGTAAAGGTGAAACAGTTTATACATTACGATTACTACCCGTTGGTGGATATGTTCGTATGGCAGGTCATGAGGAAGATGATCAAGATATAAAACCTGGTATGATGGTGACACTTCGATTAGAAGATGGAATGGTTCAACAAATTTCATTTGATCCATCAACTGAATTAGAACAAGGAATTCCTTTCCAAATTGAATCTTGTGATTTGCAAGATAAAATGGAAGTAAGAGGATATAAACCTCAAAAAGAAGAATTAGACATTTTAATAGTTTCTAAAACAGCAACCATTATTGAAGAAGATGGAACAGAAGTAGTTGTTGCTCCGATTGAACGTCAGTTTAATTCCGCAAGTTTAAAAGACCGTATGTTAACGAACTTTGCAGGACCAATGAATAATTTTATTTTATCGATTATTACATTTATTATCGTGGCATTTTTAGCTGGTGGAGTTCCTTCTAATGAAGCAGTAGTTGGAAACTTTGCAACTGATTCTGCAGCTCAAGTAGCTGGGTTACAAGTTGGAGATAAAATTATTGAAATTGAAGGACAGACAGTTCAAAAATGGGGAGACATTAGTAAACAAATTTCTCCACGTGCTGACCTTGAAACTAAACTTGTGATTGAACGAAATGGGAATCAACAAACGATTGTTGTAACACCTAAAGCGTATGATTTATCAGATGGTTCTAAAGTTGGTATTTTAGGAATTGAAGCTGCGAAGAAAACAGATGTTTTATCTAAAGTACTTTATGGTTTTACTCAAACATGGTTTGTGATTAGTTCTGTATTCTTAACGATTGCATCATTCTTTACAAAAGGATTTTCTATTAATCATTTAGGTGGTCCAGTAGCAATTTTTTCTCATACATCTCAAGTGGCTCAAAGTGGATTTGTTTCTGTTTTGAATTTCTTAGGATTAATTAGTGCCAATTTAGGAATGATGAATTTATTACCAATTCCTGCATTAGATGGAGGAAAATTAGTGTTGAATATTATCGAAGGAATTCGTAAGAAACCACTAAGTCCTGAAAAGGAATCCTATATTACAATTGCAGGTGCAGTGTTCTTAATCATTTTAATGATTTTAGTGACATGGAACGATATTAGTAAATTATTTTAACAATGAACAGGAGGTAAGTGATGGTTTTCTATAGTAACATAATAGAAAACCACACTTATTTTTTCAGTTTTAGAGAGGAGTGATGAAGTGTCAGAACATCAACAACAATTATTTTTAACATTAATGAATCAATTGCAGTTAGACAAAGAAGAGTTTTTACAACCAGATTTTGATCAAGCCTCATTAACAAAAATTGATATTACAAAAAGTATTCCAGAATGGTGCTTTAATATTGAGACGAATCAAGTCGTTCAGTATGAAAAATTTAAACGTTTCTATGAACAATTAAAACAGACCTATGAAAAAATTGCTCAAGTAAAATTAGTAGTTAAAACAAGAGAAGAATCAGAAATTACACAAGAACAAATTCAAGCATATTGGGAAATGGTTCTCTTCCAATTACAACAAGAATCACCTCTTGTTGTCCAATTACTTTCTGGACAAATTCCTACTTGGAATCAGAAGAAAATACAATTTCATTGTCCAAATGAAATTACCAAATCTCATGTCAATGAAAATTACATCAAAAAAATTCAACAATACTTTGAGAATTTTGGTTTTCCCAAAATGGGCGTTGATATTATTGTCAATGATGAATTGGGAAGTCAATTAGAAGAAGAGTTACGCATTAAACATGAAACGATTGAACAAGAATATCAAGAAAAAGCTGTTCAAAAAAAAGAAGTTCAAGAAGCTGTTGCTTCGAAACCAGCTGCTGTTAATACAGATTCCTCCATTTTATATGGAAAAGCGATTCGTAGTAATTTAGAAACAAGAGAAATTGCAGATATTTATGAAGAAGAGCGAAATGTATTAGTCGAGGCACAAATTTTTGATATTGAAATTCGTACAAGAAAAGCAAGTGGGAAGTCCTTTGCGAATATTAAAATGACGGATTACACTTCATCAATTGGGGCAACTTTATTTCCCTCAACAGCTGAAGATGAAGAACGTTTAGCTGCCCTAAAAAAAGGAACATGGGTAAAAGCTTATGGAAATATTGAGACTAACAAATTTTCTCAAGAATTAAACATGATTGTTCGAGATATGAATAAAGTGGAGCATATTGGACGAATCGATCGTGCGCCAGAAGACCAAAAACGAATTGAATTACATTTGCATACGAATATGTCGGTCATGGATGCCACTAATTCCGCGAGTGATTTAGTGAAACAAGCAGCTAAATGGGGACATCCTGCTGTAGCCATTACAGACCATGCAAACTTACAATCGTATCCAGAAGCTCATGGAGCAGGAAAAGGTAATAATATTAAAATTTTATATGGATTAGAAGGAAATATTGTCGATGACCAAGTGAATGTTGCCTATAATCCACAGCATATTTTATTAGAAGATGCAACGTATGTCGTGTTTGACGTGGAAACAACAGGTTTATCAGCCATTTATGATTCTATTATTGAATTAGCTGCCGTTAAAATGCATAAAGGAAATGTCATTGATAAGTTTGAAGAATTTATTGACCCTGGACATCCTTTATCTGCGACAACAATTCAATTAACAGGCATTACAGATGATATGGTTCGTGGTTCTAAATCACAAGCTCAAGTATTAAAAGAATTTGCAGCATTTACAAAAGATACGATTTTAGTTGCGCATAATGCCAGTTTCGATATGGGATTTTTAAATACTGGATATGAAAAAGAAGGCTTGGAGAAAACAACTCAACCGGTCATTGATACATTAGAATTATCCAGATTACTACATCCACAATTAAAATCTCACCGATTAAATACATTAGCAAAACGGTACAATGTTGCCTTAGAACAACATCACCGTGCGGTATTTGACTCTGAAACAACTGGACATTTATGTCATATTTTCTTAAAAGAAGCAGCCAATGATCATGGATTGATTTATCATGACCAATTAAATACGAACTTACACCCAGAAGAAGTATTCAAAAATGGTCGTCCATTCCATGCTACGATTTTTGCAAAGCATCAAGCAGGTTTGAAAGAACTCTTTAAAGTAGTCTCAGCTTCAAATGTACAATATTTTTACAGAGTTCCTCGTATTTTGCGTAGTATGTTAATCGAGAAGAGAGATTCGTTTTTAATTGGTTCTGGATGTAGCGAAGGGGAAGTCTTTGAAGCAATGATGCAAAAAGGCTATGAAGAAGCTAAAGAAAAGGCTAAATTTTATGATTATATTGAAATTATGCCAAAAGCAGTTTATCGCCCATTAATTGATAAAGAACTGATTCGAAATGAACATCATCTAGAAGAAATTATTAAAAATCTGGTGAAATTAGGGGAAGAACTCGATATTCCAGTTGTAGCAACAGGGAATGTTCACTATTTAAATCCTGAAGATAAAATTTATCGAGAAATTTTATTGACGTCAGTGAATAATGGGCAAAAATTAAATTATCCAGATGTACATTTTAGAACAACGAATGAAATGCTAGATGAATTTGCCTTTTTAGGGGAAGAGAAAGCTTTCGAAGTTGTTGTAACAAACACTCATTGGGTGAATGATCAACTAGAAGTTATTATCCCAATTAAAGATGACTTGTATACGCCTAAAATTGAAGGGGCAGAAGATGAGATAACAAAATTAAGTTATGATAAAGCTCACGAATGGTATGGAGAAGAGTTACCAGAAATCGTTGAAAAACGTATTGATAAAGAGTTAAAGAGTATTATCGGAAATGGATTCTCCGTTATTTACTTAATTTCTCAAAAATTAGTGCATAAAAGTAATGAAGATGGGTATTTAGTAGGTTCTCGTGGATCTGTAGGTTCTTCTTTAGTAGCGACTTTAACGGGTATTACCGAAGTAAATCCATTAGCGCCACACTATCGTTGTCCAAACTGTTGTTATTCAGAATTTTTCGATGACGGTTCTGTCGGTTCAGGATTCGACTTACCAGAAAAAGATTGTCCAAAATGTGGAACACGTCTTGCAAAAGATGGACATGATATTCCATTTGAAACGTTCTTAGGATTCTATGGGGATAAAGTACCCGATATCGATTTAAACTTCTCAGGGGAATATCAACCACAAGCGCATAACTATACAAAAGTATTATTCGGGGAAGATTATGTGTATCGTGCAGGAACGATTGGTACTGTTGCGGATAAAACAGCCTTTGGTTATGTAAAAGGATATGAACGAGATTTAGGATTAGAATTTAGACAAGCAGAAATTGATCGTTTAGCAAAAGGCTGTACGGGAGTTAAAAGAAGTACCGGACAACACCCAGGGGGGATTATTGTAATTCCAGATTATATGGATGTGTATGACTTTACTCCAATCCAATTCCCAGCAGATGACCAAAATGCAGAGTGGAAAACAACTCACTTTGATTTCCATTCTATCCATGATAATGTGTTAAAACTAGATATACTTGGACACGATGATCCGACCGTGATTAGAATGTTACAAGATTTATCAGGAATTGAACCGAAGGATATTCCACCAGATGATCCAGAAGTAATGAAAATATTTGGTGGAACAGAAGTATTAGGAGTGACTCCAGAACAAATTGATTCGAATACGGGAACGCTCGGAATTCCTGAGTTTGGTACAAAATTTGTACGTGGAATGTTAGAACAAACAAAACCAACTACTTTTACAGAGTTATTACAAATCTCAGGACTATCTCATGGTACAGACGTATATCTTGGAAATGCAGAAGAATTAATTCGACTACATGGCATCCCACTTTCTGAAGTAATTGGATGTCGTGACGATATTATGGTGTACTTAATTCATAAAGGTGTTGAAAATGGTGCAGCGTTTAAAATTATGGAGGGCGTACGTAAAGGAAAGGGAATTACAGATGAGTATCAAGCGATGATGCGAGAAAATAATGTTCCAGAATGGTATATCGAATCGTGCCTGAAGATTAAGTACATGTTCCCGAAAGCCCATGCTGCAGCCTATGTATTAATGGCTTTACGTGTAGCGTGGTTTAAAGTTCATAAACCTTTATTATATTATTGTGCTTATTTCTCAGTTCGTGCTCAAGACTTTGATATTGTGGCGATGTCCCAAGGAAAAGAAATGATTAAGCAAAGAATGAAGGAAATCCGTGATAAAGGAAATGATGCAAGTACTAAAGAAGCAAACTTGTTAACGGTACTTGAACTAGCCAATGAAATGTGTGAACGTGGATTTAATTTTAAAATGGTGGATATTGAAAAGTCTGATGCTGTGAATTTTGTGATTGAAGAGGATAGTTTAATTGCTCCATTTAGATCAATTCCAGGATTAGGGTTAAACGTTGCCAACAAAATTGTTGAAGCAAGACAAGAACAACCATTTATTTCTAAAAAAGATTTAGCAACACGTGGAAAAGTTTCTAAAACTTTAATTGATTATATGACTGAGAATAAAGTATTAGATGACTTACCAGATGAGAATCAATTATCCTTATTTGATTTTTAATG